>DATGPZ010000162.1:0-6945 GCA_035304485.1 Acidimicrobiia bacterium
ACGGCTTTTTCGTCAGATCGGCGATCAACTTCTTCCGGACGTTCGGGATCGACCTGCCGCTTCCGTTGCTCGAGATCACCCTCCCGGTGGGGATCTCGTTCTTCACGTTCCAGGCGCTCTCGTACGTGATCGACGTCTACCGGCAGAAGGAGGAGCCGGCGCCACTGCTCGACTTCGCCGTCTACCTGGCCTTTTTCCCGCAGTTGGTGGCAGGGCCCATCGTTCGTTCCACCGAGTTCATCCCCCAGCTGTACACCCGCAAGGATCGCCGACGGGTCGATGCGGCCGGTGGGTTCGCTCTGATAGTCGGCGGCCTCTTCAAGAAGGTGGTGGTAGCCAACACGCTGGCGGGAGCGATCGTCGATCCCGTGTTCGCCAGCCCGTCCCAGTTCACCGCCCTCGAGGTGCTGGTGGGCGTCTACGGCTACGCCGTTCAGATCTACGCCGACTTCTCCGGTTACACCGACATCGCCATCGGGGCCGCCACGCTGATGGGGTTCAACTTCCCGGAAAACTTCAACAACCCATACACGGCGCTGTCGATCCAGGACTTCTGGCGGCGGTGGCACATGACCCTGAGCCGCTGGCTGCGCGACTACCTGTACATCCCGCTGGGCGGTAATCGTGGTACGCGGACGAGGACTTACCGCAACCTGATGTTGACGATGCTCCTCGGGGGGTTGTGGCACGGCGCCGCCTGGACATTCGTCATCTGGGGCGGCTACCACGGAGCGCTCCTGGCTTGGGAGCGGTGGCGGTCGGAGACCGGACGGGCCACAGGACCCGATACTCCCGGCCGACGGATCCTGGCTCGCCTCACCACCTTCCATCTCGTCTGCCTCGGGTGGATCCTGTTCCGGGCAGACTCGATGGCCAGGGTGGGGGAGATCCTCAGCCGGCTGCTCGACTGGGGACCGGCGCCGTCTGTCACCCCGGCGGTCCTGGCGCTCGTGGTCGGGGGGATCGGGGTCCAGTTCATCCCCTCCGATTTCCGCGTGACGCTCGTGAACTCGTTCAGTCGCCTGCGGCCGGCGGCGATGACCGCCGCCCTCGCCGGTTCGCTTCTCCTGCTCGACGGCCTCGGGCCGGAGGGCGTGGCGCCCTTCATCTACTTCCAGTTCTGATGGCTGTCGAAGAAGCACCCCCGAGAGAGCGCCAGGCCGAGGAACGAGCCACGATCCCCGCCGGGATCGTGATCCTCGTCGTCGTGACCTCCCTCCTCATCGGCCTGTTCCTCAACGCCCCGGACATCCTGCGGACTGCCCAGCGTCAAGAGCCGGGTTGGGAGCGCACGATCGGCGTGGCCCTGATGGAGCCTATCGCCGCCGTCAGCCATTTCCTGTTCCTCGACCGGCCCCGGATGCTCATCGACTCGATCCTCGGCCGAGAACGGCCTGAGCCCGAGGCGGTGACGCCACCCACGACCGCTCCTCCGGCGACCACTCCGGCCACGACGATGCCGGCGACGACGCTCCCGAGCGACACCCGCCGGGAGGTGAGCGCCGCCGACCCGCTCATCATGTACATCGGCGGCGACTCGATGGTGGGTCAGTTCGGGCCCATGCTCGACAACCGGGCGTCGAAGACCGGGATGGTCGAGTCGGAGGTCGTGTACGAGTTCGAGTCGGGGCTGTCTCGCCCCGATTTCATCGACTGGCCGCAACGGCTCGTTCGGGTGAGCGAGGACCTCGATCCTGACGTGTTCGTCCTCTACTTCGGAGGCAATGACGCTCAGTCGATCTACATGCCGGACGGATCGTGGATCGAGGTCGACACGCCGGAATGGGAAGAGGAGTACCGTCGTCGGGTCGACGACGTGATGACACTGCTCGAAGAGCGAGGCCACTGGGTCTACTGGATGGGGCTCCCGATCGTTTCGTCGGAGACCTTCCAGGAACGGGTCCGCCTGATGAACAGCATCTACGAGGAAGTCGCCGAGGCCCATCCCCGGGTGACCTTCATCGAGGCGTGGTCGCTGTTCGAAGGGCCCGACGGCGGCTACAGCGAGTACCTGCCCGACGAGGAGGGCAACCTGGTCGACATGCGCCTCGACGACGGGGTCCACTACACGACCGCGGGGGCCATCCGCCTGGCGAACCACACGTTCGAGATCATCGCCGAGGACTGGGAGATCCCATTGGAGTGAGCCTCGCTCAGGCCGAGGCGAGTCTCTTGCCCAGGCTCATGACCGCGTCGGGGGCGTAGCCCGAGGCGGTGTAGAACCCGACCGCATCCAGGTTGTCCTCCCTGATCTGGAGGTTGACCTTGGGGCAGCCTCGTTCGGCGAGTCGACGCTCGGCCTCGGCCAGCAGCCGTGAGCCCCAGCCGTTTCGCTGGTGGGCGGGAAGAACGGCGAGGTAGTAGATCCAGCCGCGATGGCCGTCGTAACCGGCCATGACCGTTCCCACGATCTGCCCGTCGTCTTCGGCCACCAGGAACAGGTCGTCGTCGACCTCGGTCTTGCGTCGGATGTCCGCGTACGGGTCGTTCCACGGCCGCAGGAGGCCGGCCTCCCGCCAGATCACCACCACCGCCTCGGTGTCGTCAGGTCGAAAGGGTCGGATCATCGGTTGCCCAGCATGCGCCTGGCGGGGTTGGCCATGGCCGTCTCCTCGACCCCCCGGGCGGTGACGTCGATGTAGGCCTGGGTGGTCGCCATGTCGGCGTGGCCGAGCAGGCGCTGGACCTCGGGCACCGACCCGGAGTTCTCCACGAGCAGCGTGGCGTAGGTGTGGCGCAGGGAGTGGGCGAGCGCCCCCGGTGGGGGAGCGACGCCCGCTCGTCGGAACCAGCCGCGGACGAGGTGGTCGACCACGTTGGAGGTGAGCGGCTTACCGTTGGGACGGAGGATCAGCGGATCCGTGGGCTGGAAAGGCCCCAGCCGCTCCTTGCGCGACTCGAGGTAGCGGTCGAGGACGTCGACGATCTCGGGAGGAAGCGGGATCGTGCGGGTGACTCCGCCTTTCCCCGTGACGAACAGCTTGGTGAGCTCGATGGGGGAGCGACGCACATCCCCGACACGCACCGAGATCGCCTCGGATACCCGCAGCCCCGCTCCCACGAACAGCGCGCACAGAGCCTGCTCCAACTCGGGCCACGGCTGGCGCGCCTTTTCGTAGGGCCGCTGGGCGGCTTGCACGATGCGAGCGAGGTCCTCCTCCGAGATCGGGCGGGGTCGCCAACGACGAGCCTTGGGCGGCTCCACGAACTCGACAGGGTTCGTTTCGAGGACCTGACGGTGGACGACCAGCCACTGGCAAAAGCCCGTCCAGGTGGAGCGGCACCGCCGGATCGACGCCGCGGCGTGGCTCGTGGCGTAGGTGGCGAAGGCCGAGATGATCGTCTCCCGGTCCAGATGGGAGGGATCCAGCGCACCGAGCCACCGTCGAAACCGATCCTCCTCTTGTGTGGTTTCCAGTCCGAGCTGGCCGACGATGATCTCGGCGAGCGCGGCCAGGTCGGCCCTGCGGGCCTTGAGCGTGGCAGAGGAGGGCTTGGCGGTGTTCTTCCACGCCAGCCACTGCTCGGCTAGGACGGCCAAGGGCTCGGACATGACCAGGAGGGTAGGAGGCGTCTTCGAAGAAGGGTTGGATTGGTGCCTCCGCCGGACCACCCAGGCGCGTCGTCCGCAACTTGGAAGTGTGATCGTGTCAGTCGGCTACCGCGGACCCACGCTCGCGCCCATGTGCTGAGGAGATCGTGTCGATCGTCAGATGTGCCAAACGGAGACACACGCGTGTAAAGGCGCCTCGATCATCCGCCGATATCTCCACAATCTGTCACACCCCGCGGGTACATTTGTGCGGCCGATGCACGATTCAACGGAAATCCAACATCGGCGACTCGAATCGCTCTGGGGTAAGAGCTCGCCTTCCCGGAACTCGCTTCCTCGGCACATGCTCGACACCGCTCACGTCGCCGGGGCGATCTGGGACCGGATCCTGTCTCAACGAGGCAGAGATGCCCTCCGAAGCTGCGGCCTAGATCGGGACAGCCTGATGCTGCTGGCCGGTCTGCACGACGTCGGCAAGGCGTCGCCGGGTTTCCAGGCCAAACGTCCCGACTTGCATCATGGGTGGCCTGCGCCCCTCACCCATCCACAGCCCCTGGCGGCCGAGGGGCTGAGGTATCGCCACGAACTCGTCTCCTTCCGCGCCCTGTGGGAGTGGTTGACCGCGCGAGGCTGGGACGATCGTTCTCGAACTCTGGCCTGGTGCCAAGTCCTGGGCGGCCATCACGGCGTCTACCCGGATCCCGGGTCGGTGCTGATCGGTGGGTCTCCCCTCGTCTGGGGCGAGGGGGCATGGGCCGATGCCCGGCGGGCACTTTGGGAATGGCTCGGCGAGACGCTGGACGCCGAGTTCGAGCCCGATCCCCTCAAGCCGCTACCGGCCCCTTGGGCGGTGGCGTTGACCGGCCTGGTGATCACCTCCGACTGGGTCGCCTCCAACGAGCGGTGGTTCCCGCCCATCGACTGCCCCCTCGAGGACTACGTACCGGTCTCACGGGAGCGCACCGCCGCTGCCCTCGACGAGCTGACCTGGCGGCGCTGGGAGACCTTCACCGCCGAGTTCTCCCGGCGGTTCGGGTTTGCGCCCCGTCCGCTGCAGCAACGGATCGAACAGGTGGCGTCGGACCTGCACGGCCCGGCGATGGTGTTGATCGAAGCAGAGACCGGAAGCGGGAAAACCGAGGCCGCGCTCTACCTGGCGGCCGCATGGGCGCAGATGGGGGCTGCTTCAGGCCTTTTCGTCGCCCTTCCCACCCGGGCGACCTCCAACGCCATGTTCAAGCGGATCCTCGACTTCCTCATCTCCAACTCGAAGCAGCAAGGCGTCCAAACCCAGCTCGTCCACGGGTGGGCGTCACTGGAATCCGAGTTCGAACAGCTCCTCCGCTTCACCTACTCGGGGAGCATTGAGGAATCCGCCACCGCTGCGGTGGCCGACCGGTGGTTCACTTACCGGCGCCGTGGCCTTCTCGCTCCCATCGGGGTCGGAACCATCGACCAGGTCCTCATGGGGGCGCTGCGGGCCAGGTTCGCGCCGCTGCGAGTGTGGGGCGTGGCGGACAAGGTGGTGATCGTCGACGAGGTCCACGCCTACGACGTGTACATGTCGACCCTTCTCTACCGCCTGTTGGAGTGGCTCGGCGCCCTCGAAGTGCCGGTGGTGGTCCTCTCGGCGACCCTTCCGGCCGAGCAGAAGGCTCGGCTGATCGCCTCGTATTCAGGATCCGAACCCCCACTCGACCGCTCCTACCCATCGGTGACGGTGGTCTCCCCAGCGGGTAGACGACGCGTCCTGGCGGTGTCGCCTTCGAAAGTGCGTCAGATCGAGGTGGAGAAGATACCCACCGGCGAACCCGCCGATCCCGGAATCTTGGCCGAGCTGGCAACCGAGTGGTGCCGTCAGGACGCCAACGTGCTGGTGGTCTGCAACACCGTCGCCAAAGCCCAGATGGTGGCGTCCCTTCTTCGCCCCCTGGGCGGGCGTCTGCACTTGGTGCATGCCCGCCTGAGACATTCGGATCGGATGGAGAGAGAGAAAGAACTGATCGGAATGTTCGGCCCGGACGGCGACCGCCCCCGAGGGCACGTCGTGATCGGCACCCAGGTTCTGGAGCAGAGCCTCGACCTCGACCTCGACCTGCTGATCACCGACCTGGCGCCCGTCGACCTGCTCATCCAGCGAGTGGGACGGGTCCACCGTCACGTGCGCGGGTCTCGGCCTGTTCCCTCCCCGCTCATGATCGTCACCGGCTTCGGTCACGGGCCCCGTCCCCGGATCGATCCGGGATCCGAGGCGGTTTACCACCGCTGGGTGCTCCATCGGACACTCGAAACGCTCCCCGAATCGTTCCAGGAGCCCGACGATGTGCCGTCGCTCGTCTCGGCCGTCTACGACACGCCGTCCGACATACCTCCCCATCTGGCCGATGCGTGGGAGGACTATCAGGCCCAGATGAGGGTGATGAAGGCACTGGCTCAGACCAAGTTCATTCCCGACCCGCGCGGCGAGGTCGACCTCCAACGGGTCACCGATCCGGCTGTCGAAGACCTCGCCCCCGATGAATCTCCCCCCGACACCCATTTCGACCTGATCGCCCAGACCAGGTTGGGTGCGCCTTCGGTGACGGCGGTGGTCTCCTTCCCGGGTGAATCCGAGGAACCGTCGGCGATGCTCAGGCGCTCACTCCAGCTCTCGAGCCCTCGGCGGCTCGTGCGGGTCCTGACCGAACTGCCCGCGGCCTCCGCCACCCACCCTCTTCTACGACACGCCCGCCGTATCGACCTCGATTCGATGGGTGTGGCTCGGTTCGGAGACTTGACCGTCCGCTACGACCCCTTGCTGGGTCTGCTGGTCGAAAACGAGGAGGCTGAGATTGAACCTGGTCCATGATCCGTGGATCCCCGTCATCACCACCGCCGGGCAACGCCGGACGGTGGGGCTGAGTGCCCTGTTCGCCGAGGCAGGGGAACTGGCAAACATCGAAGGGGACGCCCCCCACATCAGGGTCGCCCTCTTACGGCTGCTGTTGGCGATTCTCCACCGGGCCAACCTGGGACCGAGATCGCTGGTTGAGTGGGAGCAATGGTGGAGAGGGCCCGCACAGCCCTTCGAGCGAGCAGTCTCCTACCTCGACGCCCGGGCGGACGATTTCGAGCTGTTCCACCCGGATCGGCCCTTCTGGCAGTGCCCGGCGTTGACCGAGGCACACGCCCGGGAAGCCGCCAAACTGGTGCCCTCCCTGGCGAGCGGTGACAACCGGGTGTGGTTCGACCACACCAGCGTTGTCAAGCCGGCCTCCCTGCGTTTCGATGAAGCTGCCCGGTGGCTGGTGGCTCTGCAGATGTTCCAACCGGGTGGCCTGATGACCGGCTTCTCTTCGAGCAGGGCCTCGGGCAAACACGCCCCCTTGGCCGGGTCGGCGGTGGTCAGCTGG
>DATGPZ010000163.1:0-2811 GCA_035304485.1 Acidimicrobiia bacterium
TCGTTCCAGAGGATGACATCGTCGGCCTGCGGGTGACGGGCGATCGCTTCCTCGTAGACGGTCCGGATAGTGGTTTTGTGGTGGAGGAACGGGTCATGGCGATCGATGGGCCGGTCGTCGAGCACCAGCCGCGGGGGCCTAACGGTGGAAGGCAGCTCGGCCGTCTCGACCGCCACCCACCCGTCGCGGTCGATCGAGATCCTGATACGCGCTGGGTCCTTGCGCCCCTTGACGGCGCGGTCGATGGCGGCTTGCACCTCGACCCGATCGAACGGGATGTCGAAGTATCGAGCGGATGTCTCGGCCCGAGACAGGTGCCGCTCCAGGTGGCGGACGCCGATTCCTGGATCCCATCGAGTCGTCTCCAGGAGTTTCAGCTCACTGGTCGGATGGGTCAGGACTTCCGCCTTGAGGAGGGCCTCGGCGTACTCGTCCCCGGGTTCGGAGTCGTAGGTGATACCGCCACCCGTCCCGTAGTAGGCCATCCCGATGGCGCGGTCGATCACTACAGTGCGGA
Source organism: Acidimicrobiia bacterium (assembly GCA_035304485.1). Taxonomy (GTDB): domain Bacteria; phylum Actinomycetota; class Acidimicrobiia; order Spongiisociales; family ZC4RG35; genus ZC4RG17. The sequence goes on from DATGPZ010000163.1 coordinate 518, forward strand.
TGCCGACGTTGAATGCCCACTCGGGACCGTTGGGCCCAGGACCGCCGAATCCGATGGCGCCGCAGTACACGCCCCGTGGATGGGTTTCGATGGCGGCGATGGTCCCCATCGTCGAGACCTTCGGGGCGCCGGTGATGGAAGCCGACGGAAAGAGTGCCGTCAATACCTCGAGCAAGTCGGTTCCAGGGCGGGTTCGCGCCTCGATGGTCGAAGTCAACTGCCAAACGGTGTCGTACTTCTCCGTAGTGAAGAGTGCCGGCACCTGGACGGTGCCGGTTTGGGCGATCCGGCCGAGGTCGTTGCGGACCATGTCGACGATCATCACGTTTTCCGCCCGGTTCTTCTCAGATGCCTCCAGCCAGGCTCTCTGCGCTTCGTCGGAGGCGAGGTCGTACCCCCTGCGGACGGTGCCCTTCATCGGTCGGCACACGATCACATCGTTCCCCCACTCGAAGAACAGTTCCGGCGAGGCAGAGCACACTGCCCAGCGGCCGGTGTCGATCAGCGCCCCGTACCCGCACGACTGCGACCGGGTGAGGCGGTGGTAGAACGAGGCGGTGTCCCCCTCGAAGCTGGTCGACAAGAGGAAGGTGTGATTGACCTGGTAGGTGTCGCCTGCCCGGATCCGACGCTGGATCTCTGCGACTGCATCGGCGTGGTGTTCCGGCCCTGTGAAGGGTGCCCAGCTCCCCAGCGAATGACCACCCAAAGCCGCTTCTCGGGGTACGAGGCGCCGATCGGATACGCCGAGCCAGACCAGCGGCAGGTCGGCGAAGGCAGTCCCTCTCGTGGTCCGAACCGCGAAGGCCGGATCGAAAGCGGGTGCCGCTTCGTAGCTCAACCAGCCGCCAACCCAATGACCGGCGCGGACCTCCGCTTCTGCCGACGCGATCGCCGCTTTCACCTCGTCGAGGTCGTGAGCGACGATGACCCTAGAGATGGGCCCAAGGGCGAATCCCCGTCTCCGGGTGGGTCTGAGATCGTCGAAGCGAATGACTGGGTTCAGGCTCTCTCCACGCCGTTCTCGATGTGAATACGGAGAGTAGGCGACATGTTGTTTGCCGCTAGGCGCCGGGTTCTGCCTTGGACCGATGCGCAAAGGTCACGGGTCATGGGGAGAAGTCTCATACGGTGTCGCGGCCGCGCTCGAGCACCTCGTCGATCGGTGTGAAGGCACTGCGGTCCCGCGCTTGGACGTAGTCGTATCCGAACCGACCTTTGATACAGAGGTTGCCGCGTGTCACGGAATGGTCGTCGGGAGAGGTGACCTTGACGATCCGATCGTCCTGGACATGCAGATCGAGGTTGCAACCCACACCGCAGTACGAGCAGATGGTCCGCGTGACTTCCTGACGCTCGGGTTCCCACATCCCGGCTTGGCGCAACTCGTACTCGGAGCGGAACATCAAGGCTTCGGTCGGGCACACGGCGATGCAATTGCCGCAGTAGACGCAGGCCGATTCGGGGAGGGGAGTATCGAACTCGGTCGAGATCCTGGCGTCGAAACCCCGTCCCGCCACCGAGATGGCGAAGGTGTTCTGAGCTTCGGGTCCGCATGCCTGGACGCACTTGTAGCACAGGATGCACTTGGAGTAGTCCCTCACATAGAGAGGGTTGTCGACCTTCACCGACTGGTGCACCGTCTCGGCGGTTTCACCGGTGGAAGGCCGGTGGTGGCCGGCGTGGCGGCGATCCCGGTCGTCGGTCGGCGGCGCCGGCGGGCCGAACCGCTCCGGCTCGCATTCGTACTCCTCCATCCACGCCTCGATCGATTCGTCGACGAGGGAAAGATCCACCGAGGAGGCGAGGAGCTCGAACACGACTTTGCGGGAGTGGCGCACCCGCTCGGAGTCGGTGTCGACGACCATCCCCTCCTCCACTCGACGCGAGCAGGACGGGACGAGGGTTCGGCTTCCTTCCACCTCGACGACGCACACCCGGCACACGTTGACGGGCGTCAGGGTGGGTGCCCAACACATCGTCGGCTGGTCGTTGCCGATCGAGCGACAGGCGTCGAGGATCGTGCTCCCCGCCGGAACCGACACCTCCTCGCCGTCGATCGACAAGCTGACGAGCCCGGGGTCCACCCTCTCCGCCGTCACAGGATCCCCAGTTCGATAGCCGATTTCACCACCGATGACGCCGTGTGCCCGAGGCCACAGATCGAGGCGGCCTTCATCGCCCGGTCGAGGTCATCGATCAGGTCGCGGTCCACGGATCCGTTCGCCCGGGCGATCGCCTCCTCCACCCTGACCGTTCCCACCCGGCATGGCACGCACTGGCCACACGATTCG
>DATGPZ010000164.1:0-14289 GCA_035304485.1 Acidimicrobiia bacterium
AAGCCCTGGCCCTGGAGCAACTCTGCACGGGTGACGAAGAGCCATCGAAGGTTTCGATCACCGCGTTCTTGGACCTGGATCTGGCAGACCAAACCTCCGGAGAGGCGGGCGGTAAGGTCGAGTTCGGACCCTGGATCGGACCCGACGCCCTACAAGAGTTGCTGTGTGAAGGGTCAGTCCAACTAGTGGGCCTGTCAGGAGGGAAACCGGTCGTGACTTCGACCCGGACCCGCACCATCCCCCCAGCAGTCAGAGACTATGTGGCTTGGAGGGACGGGGCCTGTCGGGCACCCGGCTGCACCTCCCGCCACCGCCTCCAACCCCACCACATAGTCCCCCGCAGCCACGGCGGAAACCACCACCCCGACAACCTCATCACCCTCTGCTGGTACCACCACCACATCGTCGTCCACCGCCGCGGATACCGAATCGAAAAAGACCAACACGGCACCATCCGATTCCGCACCCCCACCGACAGCCGCGACCCACCACCCTGACCCGGCATCCGAAGGGCGGGCCGGAGCGACTCAGTCGGTGGGGTTCTTCTCCCGCCATTCCTCGTACTCGGACCAGTTGCCCGGGAACCAGGTCACCTCGCCGTCGCCTTCGAAGACGAGCAGGTGGGTGCAGATCCGGTCGAGGAACCAGCGATCGTGGGAGATCACCATGGCACAGCCGGGGAAGTCCACGAGGGCTTCCTCCAAGGCCCGCAGGGTGTCGACGTCGAGGTCGTTGGAAGGCTCGTCCAGGAGGATCACGTTCCCTCCCCGCCGCAGCATCACACCCAGGTGAACCCGGTTGCGTTCACCGCCGGAGAGCTCCCCGACCTTCTTCTGCTGGTCTGCACCCCGGAAATTCAAGGTGGCTACGTAGGCCCGGCTGTTGACCGTCCGCTGGCCGATCTTGAGTTGGTCCGCTCCGCCGGAGATCTCCTCGAAGATCGTCTTTTCGGGGTCGAGGTTGTCCCGGTGCTGGTCCACGTACGCGAGATCGACCGTGGGTCCGATCTCGATCTCGCCTGCGTCGGGTTTCTCCGAGCCGGTGATCATCCGGAAAAGAGTGGTCTTGCCGGCGCCGTTGGGGCCGATGATGCCGACGATGCCCGCCGGTGGCAGATCGAAGTCGAGATCCGCGATGAGAGTGCGATCTCCGTAGCCCTTGGTGACGCCCTTGGCGACGATGACCTTGTCGCCCAGACGCTGGGTGAACGGAATCTGCAGGGTCAGCTGGGCGGGGCCGCGCTCGATCTGCTCGGCCTGGGCGACGAGTTGCTCGTAGCGGGTGAGACGTGCCTTTCCCTTCGCCTGGCGGGCCCTGGGTGACATCCGGACCCACTCCAGCTCGCGTTCGATGGTGCGACGGAGAGCCGAGGCCTCCTTCTCCTCCTGGGCGAGTTGGGCCTGTTTCTGCTCCAGCCAGGACGAGTAGTTGCCTTCGAAGGGGCGTCCCCGGCCTCGGTCGAGCTCGAGGATCCAGCCCGCCACGTTGTCGAGGAAGTAGCGGTCGTGGGTGACGGCCACGACCGTGCCCGTGTACTCCTGCAGGAAGCGTTCCAGCCAAGCCACGGACTCGGCATCCAGGTGGTTGGTCGGCTCATCCAGCAGCAAGAGATCGGGATGGGAGAGGAGCAGCCGGCAGAGGGCCACCCGGCGTCGCTCGCCCCCCGACAGGGTGGTCACATCGCGGTCACCGGGTGGAACACGGAGTGCCTGCATGGCCATCTCGACGTTGCGCTCCAGATCCCAGGCGTCGACGGCGGCGATCTTGTCTTCCAGGCGCTGCTGTTTGGCGCCCAATGCCTCGTAATCGGCGTCGGGATCGGCCCACTCGGCCAGGACCTGGTTGTACTCGTCGAGGAGGGCCTTTATCTCGGCCGCTCCCTCCATGACGTTCTCGTAGACGTTCTTGTCGGGGTCGAGCTGAGGCTCCTGCTCGAGCAGACCCACCGTGAAGCCGTCGCTGAGCCTGGCCTCGCCCTCGTAGCCGTCGTCGAGGCCGGCCATGATCCGCAGCAGACTGGACTTTCCGGCTCCGTTGGGGCCAATCACGCCGATCTTGGCGCCGTGATAGAAGGACAGCGAGATGTCGGCCAGAACCGTTCGATCCGGCGGGTATCGCCGGGTCAAGCGATATGTGGAAAAGATGATGTCGGGCACGATTTCGAGGGTATCGTCGTCCCGGACAATGCCCTAACGGGCTTGCCACGGGAGGCAGGCACCTTATGCTGATGAAACCGGGCGGATGCGCCTGGCTCGGCCTTCGAGCCGCGGCAGGTGATGGGAGATCCCCTAGAGGGAGGGACGAACCCGGATGAGCACCCAAATGACCGGAACGGTCAGGATGGCGGGCGACGCCCCTGGCGTCGGCGTCACGGTGCGCATCGAGCTCGACGAAGAGACCATGAGCCTGGTGGCGGCCAACGGGGCCGACATCGGCACCTGGCCACTGGCGGAGGTCGGGATCTCGTCCCGTCCCGACGGGTTCCATCTCCGGATCGAAGGCGAGGAGGTCATCCTCACTACCGACGACGATGCTCGTTTCGCCCTGGAGTTGGGAATCTCCACCCCGACGACCCGTCTGGCCCGGATGATGGCGCGGCTGCGGGACGAGGCGGCGGCCGAATCGAATCCCACCTCGGAGACAGTCCTGGCTCCGAGCTATGTCCTGGTCGACGAGATGGACGAGACGGTCAAGACCCGGCGTGAGAGCCGCTTGGCCAACGGAATGCCATATCTGGGGCCTCTGGTTCTGGCCGGCGCCGTCATCTCGTTCTTCGCCTCCGTGGTGGCGATCGCAGGCGGTACCGCCATATCGTTTCCCGGAGACGTACCGGCGTGGCCGGCCATGATGGCGACCACACTCATCCTGGCGGCGGGAGGCTTCTCCGCCTTCCAGAGCCACGGCAAGGGCCGCGTGAGCATCGCGATAGGGGTGGCGCTGGGACTCGTCGTGATCCTCCTGTCGGCGGGCCGCATGGTCGACGAGGGCCTCATCGGCGAGGCTCTGCTGTCCTTCACCCTCGCTGTGGTGGCTTCGGGCGTGCTGCTGGCCATCGACACCGCCGGTCGCAACGGACTCGACTGAGACCTCGCCGCCTACGCTTGTCCTCCTAATGCCGGAACTGCCGGACATCGTCGTCTATCTGGAGGCTATGGAACGACGGATCGCGGGCGAGGTGCTGGAAGGAGTGCGGATCGCCTCTCCGTCGGTCCTGCGTACGTACGACCCGCCCTACGACGCGCCGGTCGGCCAGCCGGTCACCGACCTGAGACGGATCGGGAAACGGATCGTCCTCGGATTCCCGGGGGACCTGTTCCTGGTGATCCACCTGATGGTGGCGGGTCGTCTGCGGTGGGCCGCCCTCAAAGCGTCCATTCCCCGAAAGGTGGGTCTGGCCGCCTTCGATTTCCCGTCGGGTTCGGTGATCCTCACCGAACAGGGCACGAAGAAGCGGGCCGGCATCTGGGTGCTGTCGGGCGAGGAGGCACTGGCAGAACAGGACCGGGGTGGGATCGAGCCACTCGAGATGGACGTGGAGGCCATGGCCGAGGCACTCCAGGCGGAGAACCGCACCATCAAGCGGGCCCTGACCGATCCCAGGCTCTTCTCCGGGATCGGCAACGCCTACTCCGACGAGACCCTGTGGGAGGCACAGATCGCTCCCACCACGCGCACGAGGTCGATGGGGCCGGAGGAGATGGAGCGGCTCCATGCTGCCATCCAGAAGACCTTGATGGAATGGACCGATCGGCTTCGTGCCGAAGTGGGGGAGGGGTGGCCGGAGAAGGTGACTGCCTTCCGGTCGGACATGGCCGTCCACGGCAAGTTCAAGGAGCCCTGTCCTCGGTGTGGCTCGCCGGTGCAACGGATCGTCTATGCCGACAACGAGACCAACTACTGCGCCACCTGCCAGACGGGTGGGAAGCTGCTGGCCGACCGTTCGCTCTCGCGGCTCCTGAAGGACGATTGGCCCAAGCACCTGGACGAACTGGAGTAACGGGACGCACCGAGTGGTGCATCGAACATATGTTCGATAAGCTGACCCGATGGAGTCAGGCTTGGTCGCGCCTTCATGGAACGAGGTTCCCCGTTTGCAGCCGGGCAGGATCGTGGAGGTTTCCGGGCCAACCGGCATGGGGCTGACGCGGCTGGGCCTGGGGATGCTGGTCGAGCCCTCCCGCAGGTCACAGGTGGCCGCACTGGACGTGAAAGGCTGGTTGTCTCCCCTCGCTGCCTGGGAGATGGGTATCGACCCGGGGAGGCTGGTGGTCGTTCGATGTGGCGACTCCCGTCAGTGGCCTCGGTTGGTGGCGGCCCTCGTCGACGGGGTGGCGGCGGTCTACGCCGAGGTACCGACCCGGGTGGGAGCCAAGGAACTGCGCCGGCTGGCCGCTCTCACCCGTGCCCGCCGGACCGGTGTCGCCCTTCGTCCTCTGGGAGAGGGACTGCCATCGGGAGTGGCCCACCTGCGGCTCCAGGCGGTCGAGGTGAGGTGGGAAGGGGTGGAGAGAGGCCATGGACAGCTGCGACGGCGTCATCTGGTGCTGGAGGCCTCGGGGCGAGGCACGGCGGGGATGACACGGAAGATCGAGATGGTGGACGATGGCACGGACGTTATGCGTGTGGTATCCGGAGTGGACGGACGACGAAGAGCCACCGGATGAAGCCTTCCGTCGATTCGAGAAGGTGGTGCGAGCGGTCGAGGAACTGGTTCCGAGAGTCGAGCCGGCCGAACCCGGACTGGCCTATGTGCCGGTGGCGGGCGCGGTCCGCTACTACGGCGGTGAGGAGCTGCTGGCGAGGAAGGTACAGGAAGCGATACCTCCTGGAGCACGGGTGGGTGTGGCAGACGGGCCTTTCGCAGCCCGGTGCGCAGCCGAACGAGCCGATCCGGACAGTCGTTTCATCGTCGAGGACACCTCCTCGTTCCTGGAGTCGCTTGGAGTCGAGGCCCTGGCTCCCGGAGAGCTCACCGAGACCTTTCGGTGGCTGGGGATCACCACGTTGGGTGAGCTGGCTCGTCTGCCGAGGGAGGCGGTCGCTTCCCGGTTCGGCCTGGAGGGGCTGACCGCCCATCGGCTGGCAACGGGGGAGGACCGCTCTCCTCGTCCCCGTCCCATACCTGTCCATCATGCGGTCGAGTCTTCCCACCACGACGAGCCTCTGTTGGCGGCCGAGCAGGTGGCGTTCATCACCCGGGCCCTGGCGGCCAAGATGTTGGCAGGGCTCCAACGGGAAGGGCTTTCGCCGTTCCGGGTGCTGGTGGAGGTCGAGTCGGCCTCCGGGAACGTCCGTCAGCGGGTGTGGCGTTCCACCGATCCGTTCACCGAGCACTCACTGGCCGAGAGGGTGTGGTGGCAGGTACGGGCATGGATGGAGTCTCCGGGAGGAATTCCGGGCGGGGTGGCCCGGATCAGGCTCGACCCCTCCGATTTGTCCGACGAGGGCCGCCAGATGTCGCTGCTGGAGAGGACGGAGAGGGACGGCGAAACCGTCTGGCAGGAAGTAGAAGTGGGGCGCCACGACGCAGAACGTGCCTTGTCACGTGCCCAGGCGCTGGTAGGACCCGACGCCGTCCTCCAGGCGGTGAAGCGAGGAGGCAGGATGCCCCACGAGCAGGTGACGTGGTATCCGTGGGGCGATCGGCCACCGGACCCGGAGCCGGAGGCGCCTTGGCCCGGCCGTACACCGTCGCCTTCTCCCGCGCTCGTTTCCTCCTCGCCGCCGCCGCTCGAGATCGAATGGGATGGCGGGATCCCGGTGCGGGTCCGGCTGGGGACGAGATGGGAACCGGTGCTGTCTTGGGCCGGCCCTTGGCGGCTGGTCGGACGCTGGTGGGAGGGGGAGGCCCCGGCGGATCGTTACCAGATCGTGACTTCGGTGGGCGCCGTGTTGTGTTTCGTGCGGGAAGGAAAGACGTACCTGGCGGGTGTCTACGACTGAGAGAGCTCCGCCAGGCGGTGTTCGATGATTCCCCTCACTTCGTCACGGAGCTCGTCGGTACGGGTCACGTTCTCGGTCTCCACCGGCTGATCGATCACGACCGTCACCGGCCCACCTCGGACCAACCAACTCCCTGGTCGCCACGCTTCCCAGGTGCCGTGGATCGTCACCGGCAGGATCGGCAGCCCGACCCGCGCCGCGATCGTGAAGGCGCCCTTCTTGAAGGCTCCCAACCGGCCGTCACGGGAGCGGGTTCCCTCCGGGTAGATGATCACGGAGCGGCCGTTGGCCACTAGTTGTTTCGCCTGGGCGTTGATCTGGTCGTGGATCGGCACTCGGGCCTGGCGATCCACTTCGACGATCCCGACCGCCCGCATCGCCGGGGCCAGGATCGGGATCCGGAACAGTTCCTTCTTGGCGAGGAAGCGGATCGGGACCGGCACCGCCAGAAAGCACGCCATGATGTCGAGCAGCGACAAGTGGTTGGCCACCACCACATAGGATCGGCTCCGCTCGACGTTCTCCAGGCCCCGTACATCGAGTTCCACGCCGGCCGCTCGCAGCCAGGCACGGCTCCAGCGGTCGATCACGCGCTCGATGGCCGGGTGATTGGGGTCACGGCGGGCCAACACCATGGCACTGATGGCTGACACGATGGTGACCAGGACGCCGACCACGACGGTGGTGATGGTTCTCATCACCAGGACGACTCGGCTCATCTCTGCGGATCGTAGCGGTGCGCCTCCTCGGAGAGCGTCTTGCACAACGGAGCCAGAACGTCCCAGCAGGTCTCGGCCCAGATCTGATGGCCGGCGGGATTGGGGTGGAAACGATCTGGCGACCACACATCGCGGCGAGTTCGGAACTGATGGGCAGCCCAGCCCCACTGCTCGGCCTTCAGAGCACCGTGGCGCTCGGCCACCCGGGCATGCACGTGGTCGGCGCGGCGACCGAGACGGCTGGCCATGTGCCTGAGGGGTGGCGCCAGCCGGGGGATCGTGCCGAGGTCGCCCACGCCGCTCAGGATGACCGTGGCACCGGCTGCCTGGAGTCCTTCCACGATTCGGTCGAGATTGCGTTCCAGCCGCTTCAGTGGGATACCACGTATGACGTCGTTGGCGCCGACCGACACCAGCGCCAGCCGGGGTGAGAAGCGAACGGCGTCCTCGAGTTGCGAATGGACGACGTCGGCGGAGGTAGCACCTCCCACTCCCACCGAGCGCAGTTCGACCCGACGTCCGGTCACCTCGGCGAGGCGTGCGAGGGCCAAACGCGCCCAGATCTCATCGGGGGAACGGACACCTGGTCCCGTGAGGGTCGAATCACCCAGCGCCGCCACCCTCAACGGCACACCGTCGGGTGGACCGAGGACGACCGATGGGTCGAATTCGGGCTGGGCAGGAGCAGGCCAGAGGTAGGCGTATGCGACTTCGGCCGTGAACGCGGCCGCCCCCCACAGAAGAGCCCGGCGCAGGAGTCTCACCGGGTCGAATGTCAACCTGCTTGGGCCGCCCGGATCCGATCGGCGAGCCCGAACCTCGGCTTGTCTTCGGCGGTGAGATCGATCTCGATGTCGATCTGCTCGGCGAATCCGGTGGGGTCCTCGGGGGTGAATCGGTACGTCTCTTCGTCGATGGTGATCAGGAAACGGAAGATGCTCTCTCGCTGGACCTTGACCGAGCTCAGGTCCCAGGAACCGATCCGCCGCCGGTCCGACCACATGCGAACCCGATCACCGTCGAACTGGACAGTCACGGTCAGGGGTGCGTCGCCGCTGGCAGCCGACTGGAGGATTCCCTGGTATGTCTGCATCTCGCTCCCGCCCTTCTAACCGATATGCGGAGTCTAATAGGTCGATCGACCCAGGGAAGAGGCGAAGCGAGCCCCTTCACTCGACGATGTCGCCCGCCGCCCTGCGGACCGGCGCCAGGAGCTCGATCAGGTGCTCGAGCTGGTCGGGATCGGGTCCGAGATCCTCGAATATCCGGTTGACGCGGATCGTGGCCTCATCGAGGGTCGCCCGACCAGCAGGAAGCAGCTCTGCGATGACGATTCGGTTGTCCTCCGGAGAAGCCGTCCGCCGGAGAAGACCATCACGTTCGAGTCGCTTGACGGCGCTGGTCACGGACGCCGGGTGGACCTGGAGACGCTCGCCGATCTTGCCCATGGGAAGCGAGCCGCGTCGGGAGAATCCCAGCAGGCGGAGGATCTCGAAGCGAGCGAAGGTCAGCCCGACCGGGGCGAGCTCGGCCTCGATCCGCGAGATGATCACCTGATGGGCTCGGACCAGGGTGGTGACGGCAGCCATTCCGGGGGCGGCGTCGGACCAACCGTGGACGATCCACTGTCGTCGGGCTTCGGCGATCGGATCGCGATAGCGACGCTGGAGGTCGATGCTCTTCACGTCCCCGACTTCTCTCGATTCCCTCGACGTCGTGGGATTTCTTTTGACATCAAAGTATTGCCGACCGTAGCATTCGCCCATGGCCGGCGCCAACAGTCCTCGCCGCTTCGTGACCGCCACTTCGCTCTTCGATGGCCACGACGCCTCCATAAACATCTTCCGCCGCATCCTGCAGGCGCAAGGAGCCGAGGTGATCCACCTGGGACACGACCGGTCGGCCCTCGACATCGTCGAGGCGGCACTGGACGAGGACGCTCACGCCGTGGCCGTCACCTCCTACCAGGGCGGCCACATGGAGTTCTTCCGGTACGTGAGGGACCTCCTGGTAGAGCGGGATCTCGGCCACGTGCGCATCTTCGGCGGGGGAGGCGGCACGATCCTTCCCGAGGAAGGGGCCGAACTGGAGGGGTACGGGATCACGCGGGTCTACTCGCCCGACGATGGCCGCCGTCTCGGTCTGGTGGGGATGGTCGAGGACATGCTCGCCCGATGCGACTTCGAGCTGGGAGAGCTCGAACCCGACACCGATCACCTGTTGAGCCGGCTGACCGACGGCGACAGGAGAACGGTGGCCCGTTTGATCTCCGCCGCCGAGAACTTCGGCGAGAAGTACCCAGACGTCTTCGACGAGGTTCGGGCAAAGGCCCAAGCCTCGCACGCGCCCGTGCTCGGCTTCACCGGAACCGGCGGCTCAGGCAAGTCTTCCCTGGTGGACGAGATGGTGCGGCGGTTCCTCATCGACCACGACGACAAGCGGGTGGCGGTCCTGTCCGTCGACCCGTCCCGGCGTCGCTCAGGCGGCGCCCTCCTGGGGGACCGGATCCGGATGAACTCGTTGCCCCACCCGCGGGCGTACATGCGCTCCCTGGCCACGCGGGAGTCCAACCTGTCCGTTTCGCCCCACGTAGCCGTCGCCATCGACGTGTGCCGGGCGGCCGGATTCGATCTGGTGATCGTCGAGACTTCCGGTGTCGGCCAGGCCGATACGCACATCGTCGACCTGGTCGATGTGCCCGTGTACGTGATGACTCCCGAGTACGGGGCGGCCACCCAGCTCGAGAAGATCGACATGCTGGATTTCGCCGACCTGGTGGCGATCAACAAGGCGGACAAGCCGGGGTGGGAGGACGCTCTTCGGGACGTGCGAAAGCAGGTGCGTCGCAACCGAGTCGCCTTCGATGCCGAAGACGCTGAGCTGGGAGTGTGGCCGACGATCGCGTCGGATTTCAACGACCCGGGCACCAACCGCTTCTACCTGGAGCTGATGAAGCGGGTCGATGAGGTGGCAGAGGCCGATTTCGCTCCGACGATCGATTTGGTCACCGAGCCCGGTCGCAAACATCACATCGTGCCACCCGGGCGGGCCGGGTACCTGGGCGAGATCACCAGCGCCATCCGGGCGTACGATCGAGCGGTCGAGGAGGCCGCCGATCTGGCGGAGAGGGCGTATCGCCTGCAGGGAGCGGCCGAAGAAGCGGACGATCCCGCCCTCGGAGGCAGAGCCACCGCGTTGCTGGAACAGCTGGATCCCGACCTGCGCGCCGGTCTCGAGGGCTGGGACGACATGGTGGAGGACTACTCCGGCGACGAGCTCGTCTACCGGGTACGGGACGTCGAGGTGAGAGCACCGCTCGCCCACGAGACTCTGTCCGGAACCCGGGTCACGAAAGTCGCCTTGCCTCGATTCAGGTCCTGGGGCGATCGTGTCCGCTGGCTGGGCCAGGAGAACCTGCCCGGTCGCTTCCCCTACACGGCCGGCATCTACCCGTTGAAGCGCACGGCGGAGGATCCCACCCGTATGTTCGCCGGAGAGGGGCCTCCCGAGCAGACCAACCGGCGATTCCACTACCTGGCCGAGGGCATGCCCGCCAAACGGCTGTCCACCGCCTTCGACAGCGTCACCCTCTACGGCCAGGATCCCGATCTTCGACCCGACATCTACGGAAAGGTCGGTAACTCGGGAGTGTCGGTCGCCACCCTCGACGACGCCAAGAAGCTCTACTCCGGATTCGACCTGTGCGACCCATCGACGTCGGTGTCGATGACCATCAACGGCCCCGCTCCCACCATCCTGGCCTTCTTCCTCAACGCCGCCATCGACCAGCAATGTGAGAAGCACATCCGCGCCATGGGATTGGTCGACGAGGTAGAGGCGAAGATCGCGGCGATCTATGGCGATCGGCCTCGGCCCCGATACGAAGGCGACCTGCCCCACGGCCACGACGGCCTGGGCTTGTTGCTGCTGGGCGTGACCGGCGACCAGGTCCTGGAACCCGAGGTCTACGAACGGATCCGGGCCGAGACGCTGGCGACGGTGCGTGGGACGGTGCAAGCCGACATCTTGAAGGAGGATCAGGCGCAGAACACCTGCATCTTCTCCACCGAGTTCGCCCTCAAGATGATGGGCGACGTCCAGGAGTACTTCATCGAGAACTCGGTGAGGAACTTCTACTCGGTCTCGATATCGGGCTACCACATGGCCGAGGCCGGGGCCAACCCCATCACCCAGGTGGCTTTCACGCTCGCCAACGGGTTCACCTACGTCGAGTACTACCTCTCGCGCGGCATGGACATCGATTCCTTCGCCCCCAACCTGTCGTTCTTCTTCTCGAACGGGATCGACGCCGAATACGCCGTGATCGGTCGGGTGGCGCGCCGGATCTGGGCCAAGGCGATGAAGCACCGATACGGAGCGAACCCCCGATCGCAGATGCTCAAGTACCACATCCAGACGTCGGGACGGTCGCTGCACGCCCAAGAGATCGACTTCAACGACATTCGCACCACGCTGCAAGCGCTGTATGCGGTCTACGACAACTGCAACAGCCTCCACACCAACGCCTACGACGAAGCGATCACCACCCCTACCGAGGAGTCGGTGCGCCGAGCCCTCGCCATCCAGCTCATCATCAACCGGGAGCTCGGCCTGGCCAAGAACGAGAACCCACTCCAGGGCTCGTTCATCATCGAGGAGTTGACGGACCTGGTGGAAGAGGCGGTGCTGGCGGAGTTCGACCGGATCGACTCTCGCGGTGGGGTGCTGGGCGCCATGGAACGCCAGTACCAACGGACTCGCATCCAGGAGGAGTCGCTCCACTACGAGCGCATGAAGGAGAGCGGCAAGTACCCGGTCGTCGGGGTGAACACGTTCTTGTCGAAGGAAGGCTCGCCGTTCGAGGAACCCGATGGCCTGGTCAGGGCCACCGACGAGGCCAAGCAGGCTCAGATCCGCAGCCTGGAAGCGTTCCAGGACCGCAACGCTGGGAAGTTGTCGCCCGCCCTCGAGCGCCTCGCCGCCGCTGCTTCCGCAGGCGAGAACACGTTCGCCGCCCTGATGGAGGTCTCGAAGATCGCCAGCCTGGGACAGATCACCCGGTGCCTCTACGACGTCGGGGGCAGGTACCGCCGCAGCATGTGACGCCAGTCCACATGACGCCGCGTCGGATATAGGGTTCGGCCTGGCCCAACCGATGATTCGTATCGGGTCGACACGTCGAAACTGACGAGCAGACCGAGGAGACAGAATGTGCAGATCGATCGTGCGCCTGCGGGAAGGCACCCAGGTCGCCCCCACCGAGGACATCGAGGCCGCCGCCCGGCAGTTCGTCCGCAAAGTGTCCGGCTTCACCAAGCCTGCCGAGCACAACCGTGAGGTCTTCGAGCGTGCGGTGAGCGAGATCACCGACTCCGTGCAGCGCCTGATGGCGGGTCTGGAAGTCCGCGGAGCGCGATAACCACCAATAATCCCCGCGATCTGGGAAGATGTCGACGGCGTCGACCGGCGCCGTCTTCACCACGGATATTCCCCATGAACGACAGAACGCGCGTCTTCGAAGCTCACGAACCAGGCAAACCCCCGCCACCCGCCACCGGCCGCCGCCGCAAGCGGCGGAGTCGCATGAGCCGGGGTCAGAAATGGGTGATCGGCATCCTGTTCACCCTCGTCCTGATCGCAGCCCTGGCGGTGGGAGCGATATTCCTCGCCGAGTTCCGGATGAATTCGGTTGGCACCCTGGATTCGTTGGCCGCCGGGGAGGGCACCTATCTGGTGGTCGGAAGCGACTCCCGGGAGAACCTGCCGGACGACCTGGACGGGAGCTTCGGTGACTTCGCCGGGGCTCGAGCAGACGTCATCATGCTCATGCAGGTGGTCGACGATCGCGTCCAGCTGATCTCCATACCCCGTGACCTGAGGGTCGAGATTCCCGGTCACGGAGTCAACAAGGTGAACGCAGCCTACGCCTTCGGGGGACCGGATCTGATGGTGGAGACAGTCGCCGCGGAGACCGGGATTCGGATCAATCACTACATGGAGGTCGACTTCGGCGGGTTCGCCCGCATAGTCGAGGCTCTAGGCGGGATCGAGCTCGAGTTCCCGGCACCCGCTCGGGACCGCAAATCCGGTCTCGACGTCCCCGAGGCAGGAACCCAGGTCGTCGACGGTGCCACGGCTCTCGCCTACGCCCGCTCCCGGAGCTACGAGGAGTTCGTCGACGGAGAATGGCGCTCCGCCGGTGGGGGAGACATCGAGCGGACGGCGCGGCAGCGGGAAGTTCTGATGAAGATCCTGGCCAAGGCCTCCAGCCCGTCGGGGATCATCCGCAGCCCTGCGGTGCTGAACCAGGTGACGGCCAACCTCAGCGTGGACGACTCGATCGATCCGCTCCTCCTGCTGAAGACCGGGTGGGCGTTTCGGTCGGCGTCGGAGACGGAGGCGGTGACACTACCGGTCGTCGGAGCCAGCGAGGGAGGGGTGTCCTATGTCGTGCGCGACGAGCCCGCCGCCACAGAGGTGCTGAGCGCCTTCGCCGAGGGCCGCCCACTGCCGTGACGCCGGTTGGCCCGACCCCGATCGGGGCCGGTAGCCTTGGACCATGACGAGAAGGGTCCCCGACAAGCCAACCCTCGAAGGGCTGGAAGAACGCTGGAGCCGTCGCTGGGAAGAGACAGGTGTCTACCGGTTCCCCGAAGGCGTGTCCCGGGACGACGTCTATTCGATCGACACGCCGCCACCCACGGTGTCCGGCTCGCTCCACATGGGAACGGTTTTCGGATATGCCCAGACCGACGCCGTCGCCCGCTACCAGCGGATGAGGGGCAAGGCGGTCTTCTACCCGATGGGATGGGACGACAACGGGCTGCCGACGGAACGGCGGGTGCAGGCGTTCTATGGCGTCACCTGCGACCCCTCCCTCCCTTACGACCCCGATTTCGAGCCCCCGTCGGAGCCGTTCGATCCTCCCCGGGCGATCTCGCGCCCCAACTTCGTCGAGCTGTGCCACATCCTCACCGACGAGGACGAAAAGGCCTTCGAACAGTCTTTTCGGACCCTCGGCTTGTCGGTCGACTGGGGCCACCTGTACACGACGATCGGCGAGTCGACACAGGAGATCAGCCAGCGGGCGTTCCTGGCGAACCTGGAACGGGGTGAGGCCTATGCCCAGGAAGCCCCGGTGCTGTGGGATACCGACTTCCAGACGGCCGTCGCCCAGGCGGAGTTGGAGGATCGCGAGCGGCCCGGCGCCTATCACCGGATCGCCTTCCACCGCGAGGGCGGCGACCCGGTCTACATCGAGACGACCCGGCCGGAGCTGATCGTGTCTTGTGTCGCACTGGTGGCGCATCCCGATGACGAGCGGTACCAGCCACTTTTCGGCAGCCACGTGATCTCGCCGATCTTCGGAGTGGAGGTCCCCGTGGTCTCCCACCACCTGGCGGAACCCGACAAGGGAAGCGGAATCGCCATGATCTGCACCTTCGGGGACACGACCGACGTGACCTGGTGGCGCGAGCTGAACCTGCCCACCCGCGCCGTCATCGGCCGGGACGGGCGGTTCCAGGAAGAGACCCCCGAGTGGGTGACCACCGACCAGGGCAAGCAGGCCTACTCCGAGCTGGCCGGAAAGTACGTCAATCAGGCCCGCCGCAAGATGGTCGAGCTC
>DATGPZ010000165.1:0-10368 GCA_035304485.1 Acidimicrobiia bacterium
CCGGACGTTTCCAACACCCGGGTGGAGGGAATGCAGGAGTCGGTGGGGGGTGAGCACCGGTGCCTCCAGACCCTGGGCTACCGGGCTAAGACTCGATCGAATGCTTCGATCCCGGTCTCAGGTCTCCGCCGACAGTGCCGACTCGGTCGTCTCGCGCAGACGGCGCGCCAGGATGCCGAGCAGACGCAGGGAAACCTTTGGGTTCGCCTCGAGATATTCGAGCAGACGCGGCCGGGAGATGTGGACAGCGACTACCTCTCCCCCGGTAGCGACAACCGTGGCGGTGCGAGGCACGTTGTCCAGAATGGCCAACTCGCCGATCACGTCACCTCGCCCCAGAACCGCGATCTGCTGGCCCTGCTTGGTGACGGTGGCAGCACCCTCCACGATCACGAAACAGTTGGCTGCTTTCTGGCCCTCTCGAACGATCGTGGCGCCGTCGTAGAAGGTGCGCACCGACGTGTCCCTCGCGATCGACTTCAGATGCTTCCTCGCGAGCCCGGAGAACAGAGGGGCCTGGTCGAGAACCCGCATTCGCTCGGCCAACGCCAGCTTGGTCTCAGGACTCTTCCCACGCCCGCTTTGCCGCGCGACGGGATCGCTGTACGGCCAACCTCTCGCTCCAGTCACCGCGCCCTCCGGTCAGATCCCTGGAGCGTAGCCGCCACTCGACGACGCGAGACGTCGCCTGGCCGAAAAATGTCTGGCGCGATTCAGCCTCGATCGGGATGCAGGATCTCCTCCACCCGCCTCACGGCCTCCTCGGGCGACTCGGCCGCCACTCCCTCCGAGCGGTAGTCCGCCCAGCCGTACAGGTGGACGAGGGGAACTCCGGTGCGGATGGCCAGTGCGATCTCGCTGAGCGTTCCCCAGCTACATCCGACCGCCACCACCAGATCGGCTGAACGCACCAGCAGCGCGTTCCGCATCTCGCCCATCCCGGTCGGAAGTGCGAGCGTGTGTTCCGGCGAGGCCAGCGTTCGGTCTCGTCCCGGAAGGAGGCCGATGCTGGTCCCCGCGGCCGCCTGCGCACCAGCGGCCGCAGCCTGCATGATTCCGCCCAGACCACCCGTGAGGATCACGGCCCCTCGGGCGGCCAGTTGACGACCGATCTCGTATGCAGCGTCGACCTGCTCTCGAGGTAGGTCGCTTCCGGGCCCGATCACCGCCACGTATCGACCGCTCAACGACGACTCCATCATCGGATCAGGAAAGGTAGCGGCGGTACCGGGTGCGTGTCAGTCGCTCAACAGTGCCCTGTTGAGGAAGGCGGCCATCTGTCCTCGGGTCACCGGCTGATCCGGACAGAACCGGTCGTTGACGGGCGGATTGCATCCCCGGGTGATACCCGCCCCTGCCAGAGCAGCGATGTCCTTCTCGAAGGTGTGACCCTGCGCATCGATGAACGACTCACCCGACGCCGCCAAATCCAACGCCCGAGCCAAAAACGCCGCCATCTGCCCTCGGGTGACCCTGGCGTCGGGGCAGAATCGCGTGTTGGCAGGAGGGTTGCAGCCCCGGGTGATACCGGCCGAAGCGATGCAATTGATGTCCTTCTCGAAGGTGTGGCCATTGTCGTCGTCGAACGACTCCACACACTCGAGTTTCGGGTCAGGAGGTGACGGTGGTGACGTGCCCTCGTAGGCGATGATCAGCAGGTCACGGGTTCCAGCGGTGGTGGTGTCGCCGATCACGAAGACGGTCCCGTCCTCGCCTACCGCCACACCGCGTCCGAAGTCGTCTCCACCGACGTCGGTGGTGGTGATGCCGCCCTGGCCGAAAGTCCCGTCGAGTTCGCCATCTGCAGTCAGTCGGGCGACGGCGACGTTGCGGTTCGGGCTGTCGCCTGTGTATCCCGCGAGAACCACATGACCGGTCGGAGCCACCGCCACACCTCGGAGGAAGTTGATTCCATCGCCGATCGGAAAGCGAGTGACTCCCTGGTCTCCGAAGCTGGCGTCCAAAGTCCCGTTGCGGTTGTACCGCAGAATCACGAAGTCGCTCGTCACGTCGAAACCGTGTCCACCGATCAAGATGCGCCCCGAGGTGTCGACCGCAATGTCGTACGCACCGTCGGATATGCTCCCGGCATCGTGGATGGCGAGACCGTCTCCCGAGAAGCCGGGGTCGAGGCTCCCGGAGGGAAGAACCACCGCAGACACCAGGTCGCCTCCGGATTCTCCTGCCACTGCGAAGGCACCGTCCCCGGTGATGGCGACCGCATTGGCGAACTCGATATCACCGAGATCCAGTGTCATACGCCCGTCGGTGGAGAAGTCGGTATCGAGTTGGCCATCTGATCGCACCACTGCCACGGCCATGTCTCCGGCACCACTGACGTCGGCCACTCCCACTGCCACGTAGCGGCCGTCCGGCGTGACCGCCACACCTAGTCCGGCGTCTCTGCCTCCGAAGTCCACCTCGAGCTTGCCGTCCCCCGAGAAGGCTGGGTCCGGATCTCCCGAGGCCGTCAACTTCACGAGCGACAAATCCTGGGTTGCCAACGGTCCCGAGGATCCGACCACCACCACTCCTCCATCGGGAGTCAGAGCTATATCCGAAGGGTTGTCGTTCCCGTCGACGTCGATTCGGGCCATGCCGTTTTCACCCCATGTCGGATCCAGGTCGCCGCTCGGCAAGTACCGGTAAACGGCGAAGTCCCAACCACCGTCGGCTTCGCGGGCAAGAGCGAGAATCCGACCTTCGGAGTCGACGACGCCCTTCATTCCATTCCCTGGCTCGGTGCCCAGGTCCTCGATCACGACACCACCGTTTCCGAACGTGGTCTCGAGGTCACCGGGCGCCGCCAGGGCGGATCCGGGCAGCAGGAACAGCAGGGACGCTGTGAGGGCGACTGGCGCCCGCCTGAATCGACGAATCTTCAGAACGTAGAGCAGTCTATCCCAACATCATCGGGGCAACAGGGGTCACCGGGAGCGCCCTTCCAAGAACCACGTGGTCAACTCCCCTTTTCCCTTCACCTGGATGGCGCCCCGAGGGACACAGATGAAGTCGTCGGCGACCAGGCGATAGGTCGTCTCCGAGATCTGGATACGGCCCGGTTCGCCATGGGACTCCATTCGGCTGGCGGTGTTGACCGTGTCCCCCCACACGTCGTACTGGAATTTGCTGGTGCCGATCACGCCCGCCACCACCGGTCCTGAATTGATGCCGATCCGGAAGGTGAACGGGCCCTCCGCCGAGTACTCGAGCATCTCGAGGGCCAGGCCCGCCGCGGCTTGGGCATGGTCGGGCCGTGCAACTGGAACCCCGGCGGCCACCATGTAGGCGTCGCCGATGGTGCGGATCTTCTCGCACCCGTACTTGGCCGCCAAGGTGTCGAAGCGAGTGAAGATGCCGTTCAACTGGTCGACCATCTCCCCGGGGTCGGCACCGGCGTAACGCTGCGTGAACCCGACGATGTCGGCGAACACCACGGAGATCGAGTCGAACCGCCTCGGTTCGACTCTCCCCCTTTCCTTGAGTTCCTCGGCCACCTCACCGGGAAGGACATTGAGGAGGAGATGCTCGGCCCGTTGACGTTCAAGCGAGATCCGGCGCAGGAAGTAGATGAGTGCGGCGGTGACGACGGCCAGATTGCCGATGAGTACGGAGGCGAAGAGAAAGGCGCGTAGGCCCGGGTCCGGCGGGGCCCTGCCGGCGGCGAGAGGAGCCTCGAAGAAGGCGAGCACCACCGCCAGAACGGCGAGCAGGACTCCCGAGACGATCCCCTCACGGCGGCCCAACATCAGCACCAGGGCAAAGGTGAGGGAGATCCCCCAGGCCAGATAGCCACCCGAATAGGCGAATCCTCCCAGAGCCACATGGACGATCGTGACGTCGACGAAGCTCGCGACCATGGCCAGGACAGCCGGGCCAACCACCCGCCCGGTGGCCAGGTACCAGACGAACACCACGAGGTAGACCGCCGTCAGGCCGAGAGTCGACCATCCAGCCACCGGCTCGTCGAAGCGGAACATCAGGAAGGCGATCGCTCCCGTCATCACCACCGAGGCCACGAGGGTTCCCGCCACCAGCCGCACGATGATGTGCGGATCCTCGATCGTGGCGATGCCGGCGGTCGGTCGCGCTCCCTGGGTCAGACGTCGCAGATCGCGCTCGCCATTCGTGGAAAAGCCTCCGTTCCTCACCGAAAGCACAGTATCGGTCGACCGTCCTCGGTGCCTACGTACGCCCTCGGAATATGCTGACCGACATGTTCAGGGTGCTGCTGAACCTGATCTGGCTGGTGTTCGCCGGGGTCGAACTGGCCATCGGCTACGTCATCGGCGGCCTGCTGATGATGATCACAATCGTCGGTATCCCCTTCGGAATCCAGGCCTTCAAGCTGGCCGGTTTCACGCTGTGGCCGTTCGGCCGAGCGGTTGTGCCCGATCACTCCGGCCTCCTGACCGGACTCGGCAACGTACTGTGGCTCGTGCTCGTGGGATGGTGGCTGGCGGCGGCCCATTTCGTCTTCGGGCTACTTCTCTGTCTCACCATCATCGGCATCCCGATGGGTATCGCCTCATTTCGGATGGCGAGCCTGGCGTTGTGGCCGATGGGCCGACGCATCGTCGACCGAGCTTCGGTCGACGTTCTGCCGGATGGTGCTCACGCCGTTCGGTGACGTGACATCTGTCACGTCGAATCGTTGATCGCCGACACTACCGAACTGGCCTCCGTTCCGACACTCTCGCCGGGTGACGGAAGGAGAAACCGTGGAATCGATCCTCACAGTGAGGAACCTACGACACCGATACGGTGACACAGCGGCCCTGGCCGGAGTGGACCTGTCGGTTGCTCCGGGAGAGTTCGTGGCTCTCCTGGGGCCCAACGGGGCCGGGAAGACGACCCTGGTCCGATCGGTCATCGGACTGCTGGAACCGACGTCGGGGACCGTGGAGGTCGCCGGCGGGTCTCCGACTCACGCCGCGGTGCGGCGCCGAATGGGCGTCGTGCAGCAAGACGTCGGTTTCCCCAGGACGCTGCGTGTCCGGGAGGTCGTGGAAGGGGCGGCGGCCCGCGCCGGGGCCGACCCGGCAGTCGCCATCCGAGCTCTGGCCGAGATGGACCTCACCGGGCTGGCCGGCCGACGGGCCTCGGACCTGTCCGGTGGCCAGCAGCAGAGACTGCAATTGGCGATGGGCCTCGTGTCCGATCCGCAACTGCTCGTGCTCGACGAACCCACCACCGGCCTCGATGTCGCCTCGCGTCGTTCCTTCTGGGCGACGCTGGACCGGCGTCGACAGGCGGGTGCCGGAATCCTGCTCACGACCCACATCGTCGAAGAGGCGGCGGCCGTGGCTGATCGGGTGGTCGTGCTCGATCGAGGCCGGATCGTGGCGGAAGGCACCCCGGGTGAGCTGAAGCGAATCCTTCCCGGAAGGAAGATCACCGCCCGCACCTCGGTCGCGATCGAGACGATCAGGGCCGCGGACGGGGTCGTGAGCGTCGCCGAGGAAGACGGGGAGATGAGCATCAGCGCGACCGCGGCGGAGCCAGTGGTGCGGATGTTGCTCGAGATGGACCCAGGACTGAATGACCTGGTGGTGGCGACGCCCTCGCTCGACGAGGTGCTGTTCGCCCTCACCGGGACCGACCGAGAGGAGGTGGCGGCATGACCGCCCGCATACTCAGGTACGAAATCCGTGACGAACTGCTCGGCATCCTGCGAGAGCCGACGGCGCTGTTCTTCTCGGTGCTGATGCCGGTTGGCTTCTTCGCCCTGTTCACGGCGATGTTCAGTGGCCAAGCGACCGAATCACCATCGACGGCGATGATCGTGCCGTTCGGCACCTTTGGAGCCTTGGCCGTGGTGCTGATGAACCCTGGAATCGGTCTCGCCGACGCCCGTGAGCGCGGCTGGCTGAGAGTGAAGCGGGTGTCGGGAACACCCCTGTGGGTGACGGTGGTGGCCAAGGTCCTGGCTGCAACGCCTTACGCGATAGCAGTCCTGGCAGCCATCGCCTTGGCCTCGGTCCTGATCGGTTCGATGCCGATAGACGTCGGTCAGCTCTTCCGGGTGATCGCCGTCATCGTTCTCGGCGCAGTTCCGTTCGCTGGTTTCAGCCTGGCCGTGGGAGCCAAGGCCGGCACCAACGCATCGGCGGCGATCCTGAACGCCATCTTGATGCCCTCCGCCATCGCTTCGGGGCTGTGGTTCCCCCACGATCTCCTGCCCGGCGCAATCGCCCGCATCGGAGAGTTCCTTCCCACCTACCACCTCGCCCGTTTGGCGATGGTGCAGGTGGAAGGCGGACCGTGGATGGCACATGTGGCCGTACTCGGGGCGACCGCTCTCATCGGCACGCTGGTGGCCGCGATGGCGTACCGTTCAGCTCGACCTTGACCGACCCAACCGACACAGAACGCGAGCCGCCTCGGCGGAGTCCCGGCTACAACCCAGCGTGGTACCTGGTCTTCCTGGGCTTTCTGTTCCTGACGCCTGCCTTCAATCCGGAGGGAGGCGTCAGGGACTGGGCTCTCGCCGGGGGAATCGCCGCCCTCACGGCCGTGGCCTACATGATGGCGACCAGGAACCGGCGCTACCGGCTGCCGGTGGCGGCCTTTCTGATGGTCCTGGCCCTGGCTGGGACGATCCTCCCCACATCCGCTATGGGTGTGCTTCCCATCTTCGCCGCGGCCCTGGTAGCCACCGTAGGAACGCGACGCCAGCTGATCGGGCGTCTGGCGGGTATCACGATCGTCACGCTGGCGTCCATGCCGCTGGCCCAAATTCCGATGCCCTACCTGCTACTCGTGTACGCGCCGGCGTTGCTGATGATCTGGCTGGTGGGCCTGTCGGTCTTCGACGACGTGAACCGCAACGTCGAGACGGAACGGCTCCGAGCGGAGAACGCCCGGATCGAATACCTGGCCACGGTCACGGAAAGGGAACGGATAGCCCGAGACCTCCACGATCTGGCCGGCCAGGCGTTGACGGCGGTGACGCTGCGTAGCGAGCTAGTGCAACGCCTCGCCGACAAGGACCCTGAACGCGTGCGATCGGAGGCGGCGGCGATCGAACAAACGGCCCGCGAGACCCTGGCTGCGCTGCGCGAAACGGTGGCCGGCTGGCGGCAGATCGAACTGGCGGATGAGCTCGTCAAGGGTGAGGACGCGCTGCGAGCCGCCGGAGTTGCCGTGGTCGTGTCCGGCGACTGGAAACAGGATCTCGCCCCTTCGGTAGAGACTGTGGTCGCTCTCGCCCTTCGTGAGGGAATCACCAACGTCGTCCGGCACGCCCGGGCGTCGAGATGCGAGATCGAGTTGGAGTCGCTGGACGGTCAGTTGACGCTGACGATGTCGGACGACGGCATCGGGATCGCCCGGCCCGAGGGCTCGGGCCTGCGGGGTATGCGCGAACGGGTCGGTGCCGCCGGAGGAAAGGTGGAAATCGAAAAGCACGACCCGGGGACGATGCTGCGGGTGACGATGCCGGTGGCCACGCCATGATCCGGGTGGTCCTGGCCGAGGATCAGGGAATGGTGCTGGGGGCTTTCGCCTCGCTGCTCGATCTGGAAGAGGACATCGAGGTGGTGGCGACGGCCACCAACGGGGCGGAGGCCTTGGCGGCAGTGCGGACACACCGACCCGACGTTCTCCTCACCGACATCGAGATGCCGGAGATGAGCGGCCTCGATGTGGCCAAGCTCATCCACGAGGAGGGCCTGGAAACCCGGGTCGTGATGGTCACGACGTTTGCCCGCACCGGCTACCTGCGAAGGGCATTCGACGCCGGGGTGTCCGGCTACATCTTGAAGGACGCCCCCATCGAGGAGATGGTGCAAGCTCTTCGCACCGTCGCTTCGGGTGGGAGGGTGATCGCACCGGAACTGGCTGTCACGGCTTGGGGGGAATCGGATCCCCTCACCGACCGCGAACGCGACGTGCTACGACTCGTAGGAGAGGGATTGCCGAACTCGGAGATATCGGAGAGGCTCCATCTGGCTACCGGCACGGTCCGCAACTATCTGTCGTCGGCGATCGTCAAGCTCGATGCCCGGAACCGGATGGAGGCTTACACCCGGGCGCGAGACCAGGGATACCTCTGATGGCGCCCCGATCCGGCCTTCCCGGCCCGTCGTAACCCGTCCCTAGACTGGTGGCGATGTCCCGTCTCAAACCCCTTCTGATCGTGGTGGCGGTGGCTGCCGCCATCTCCACGCTGGTGAAGACCCGGCTCAGCGATCAGCCGCAGGTCGACCCGGGTGGCTGGAAACCGGTGGATCCCACCTGATGCGGGTGGTGGTGGCCGTCGAAGGTGAGGTGACTACCCGGGCCGCCCACTCTCTCGCCTCCCATCCGGGAATCGAAGTATCACTTCTCGGTGGTGACGGAATCGCACGGTTTCCTCGAGTCGACGACGCCACCGGCCACGACGCGGTCGTCGGCGTGAGCCGAGCCAAGAGGGTCGCTCTCGAAGCCGGGATACCGGCGGTAGTCACCGGCGAGCTGGACGGCAGTCCCGGGGTGGCCTGGGCCTCCGTGGCAGGCCTGGCCCTGGCGCTCGCTTCGGGATTGAACGAGACAGAGAGGGTCGCGGTGGCGATTCCGGGCGACCACACCGGCGACCGGACCGTGGTGTTCCCCTCCCCGATCGATGCTCAGAGAGCTCGGCGGGAGATGGTCGGCGACCGAGAGGTGGAGATAGCCGGAACCAACGGAGAACTGGCCGCGGCCTTGGCTCTGGGGACTCAACGCCACCGGGTGATCGTCGACCACCACCGTTTCATGGAGGGGATCGCCCTCGCGGCTGGAGTGCTCCTCGTCGAGCCGGGCGTGAGCCTGGCGGTGTGGGAAAGACCCGACGCTTACTTGCAGGCGTCCGTCGAAATGGGTCTGGTGATCGGCGAGCGGGCGGCTTGAGTCAGCGGACCGCCGGCGCTTCCTCGGTGGGTAGGTCGGCGTGCTCCGGCGGGGGAGTCACTCGCCCACCATTGGCCTGGTTGTAGCCGGAGGGGGCGTGGAGCACAGGGCCGTTGCTGGTCAGGTGCTCTTCCAGCACCACGACCTCGAGCCCACCGACCACATCGGTGACCAGGTTGTACATGACGGCCACGAGGGTGGTGATTCCGGTAGAGAACACCCACCAGACGATGGAACCGAACACGACGAACCGGAAGAACTGCTCGCTGTTGGCGAATGGATCGGTGCCCTCTTCGATCAAGGTGACGCTGACCAAGAAATCGGTCAGGGCGTCCGGGATGCCGGCGTTCTCGATCACCGACCAGAAGATGACCACCCCGAGGACCAGGGCGACGGCGGCCACGGCGTACAGCACCGCCGAGACCTTCAACACGGTCCAGGGATCGATCTTGCGAATGATGCGGCGTACGCGCCTGACAGTTGCCATAGGATTCCTTCCTGGCAGTGTATGGAGGTAGGCCCCTCTAGACCAACGACCGCCAGAGGGAGGGAGTTCCCTCGAGTTTACCTAGGAGGCGGCGTTGGCGAACTCGTTCGACTCGGGTTCCGCTGCCGTCAGTCGTCTTCGCCGTCGTCGTCACCGTTTCCGATGACGGTGAAGGTGGCCAGGGAGCCGTCTCCGACATTGATCACCTTGACACCAGTGGAATCGCGTTTCTGGCGGCTGATGGTGTCGACCGGGGTGCGGATGGCGACGCCGGTCGACGAGATCAGGAAGGCCTGGTCTCCCGGCCGGACCGCGGAGGCACCCACCATCGTCCCACGCACGCGGGTCAGCTTGAAGGCCTTGATGCCCAGGCCGCCCCGACCTTGAGGGCGGTACTCGGACAGCTTGGTGCGCTTGCCGTAGCCACCGGAGGTGAGCAGCAGGATCTCTTCCCCGTCGGCCGAGGAAGTGGCGGCCACCACCTCGTCGCCCTCCCGGAGCTTGATTCCCCGCACCCCTTGAGTCCCGCGCCCCATTGCCCGCAGTTCGGACTCGGCGAACCGGATCCCCATCCCGTTCTTGGTGAAGATCAGGATGTCGTTCTCGCCATTCGTGGTCCGCACCGAGACCAGCTCGTCGCCGTCGACCAACTTGATGGCGATCAGGCTCTGATACTTGGAGTCGTACTCCTTGAACTCGGTCTTCTTGGCCTGGCCGTGCTTGGTCACCATCACCAGGTAGCGGTTGGTCTCGTAGTCCCGGGTGTCGATGACCGCCTGCACCCGCTCCTCGGGCTCGAGTGGCAGGACCGACTGGGCCAGCACGCCCTTGGCTGTGCGGGTCTGCCGGGGGATCTCGTGTGCCCGGATCCGGTGGACCATCCCGGTGTTGGTGAAGAACAGCAGGTAGGCGTGGGCGGTCGTGTGGACGAGATGGACGATGGCGTCGTCCTCCGCCAGGTCGGCGGCCCTGATGCCCCGGCCGCCCCGGCCTTGGGTTCGGTAGGTGCT
>DATGPZ010000166.1:0-12269 GCA_035304485.1 Acidimicrobiia bacterium
CCGGTCGAAGGCGGACACGTTCTCGGTGTCTTCGATGAAGTCGCCCAGGGTGGCGTTGTCCTCACCCACCGGCTGGAAGATCGAGACCGGTTCGGGAGCCAGCCGCTTGGCGTCCCTCACCTTGGTCAACTCGACGCCCGACTCCTCGGCGATTTCCTCGTCGGTCGGATTGCGGCCCAGTCGCTTGATCAGGTTGTTCTCGGCGGTCTGGACGGCGGTGATCGTGTCGATCATGTGGACCGGGACGCGGATCGTCCGGGACTTGTCGGCGATGGCCCGGGTGATGGCCTGGCGGATCCACCAGGTGGCATACGTCGAGAACTTGAAGCCCTTCCGGTACTCGAACTTCTCGACCGCCCGGATGAGACCCAGGTTGCCTTCTTGGATCAGGTCGAGAAACGAGAGATGGGGCGATGGGTAACGCTTGGCGATCGACACCACCAGCCTGAGGTTGGACTGAATGAAGTCTCGGCGGGCACGGTCGCCGGCGGCGACGAGGGCTCGGAGCCGAGCGCGCTCTTTGGGGTCGGTGGCGGTCTCCAGCTCGCGCGCTGCCTCGCGGCCGCGTTCCATCCGCTTGGCGAGACGCACTTCGTCTTCGGCGGTCAGAAGCGGGTAGGCGCCTATCCCGTCTAGGTAGCGCCGAATCGCTTCGCTGTCAGTTTCACGTTGCGTAGTGGCCATAGCTCCGGTCGATGTCGTTGAACTTCTCATCGGTCGAAGGTCCGGTGAAGTAAAGCGGACCAGCGGATCAATCCGAGCCCGCGCGCCCGGACTAGTTACTAGATGCTCTTGGCCAGCGCGAAATACGAACCTTCTCCTTCTTCGGAGAGTTCGAGGTCCACGGCGACGATCACGGCCGTCACCGGCACCGCCAGGAAGGCGCCTGGGAGACCGAAGGCGACGCCGCCGGCGGCGATCGCCAGCAGCACCACCAGGGGATGCAGTTGCAGGCTGCGGCCGAAGACCAGGGGCATCACGATGTCGCCCTCGAGCTGTTGGACTCCCACCACCACCGCCAAGATGATGAGGGCGTCGGTCACCCCGCCGTTGACGAGCGCCACCGCCACGGCGAGGAGGCCGGAGAGGAAAGCCCCGACCAGCGGGAAGAAGGCACCGATGAACACGAGGATGCTGAGTGGGAGTACCAGGGGAACACCGACGATCAGCAAACCGATGGCGATGGCGGTTGCGTCCACCAGACCGGTGACGGCCAGGCCCCCGACGTAGCGGCTCAGTGTCCGCCACGCCACCCGGCCGCCGCGTTCGAACCGATCCGCTTTCGTCGGCGACAACCGGTCGAGGAAGCGACGCGCCACCCGGTCACCGTCCTTCAACACGAAGAACGCCACGATGAAGGCGAGGATCGTGCCGGTGATCGCCTCCAGAACCGCCGCCGCCCCGGTCAGGAGTCCACTGCCGATCCCCTCGAGCTGACCCTGCAGTTGCTCGACCAGCAGGTCCGAGTAGCGCTCCACCTCGGCTGCCGACAGTCCCAGGGGACCGTCGATCAGCCAGCGCTGCAGGTCGGTGAAGGCCTCGGCCAGGTCGGCGCCCAGCGGTTCCAATCCGCGGGACAGCTCGGGCACGACCACCAGCCCGAGACCCACCACGGCCATCGCCGAGACCAGGATCGCCGCCCAGGCGGCGAGTAGCGGGGGCCATCCCCGCCGCTTCAGGTTCTGGACCGGGCGCCAAAGGAGCGAGGCGGGGAACAGGCCGATGACGGCCGCCAGGACTACGACCGAAACCCGCTGCAGGACCTGCCAACCGAAGAACACGGCCGCACCCACCACCAGCAAGCGCCACGACACGGCGGCGGCATCGCGTAGCCATTTGGGTACATGGTCGTCCATCGACACCTCGGGTACGGGTGCGGCCAGTCTACGGATCCGGCCGCACCTGACCCGGTAGTACCCCCGGTGTTCCCCCCTGTGAATTCGGTCCCGGGGTGACGTGGCGGGAGGGAAGCGACCGCCACGACGCCCCGGCTGACCTCGACCGTCTCGAATGCACCCAACGAGATGGTCCTTGTGTGACCGAACCTACTCGATAGCACCGACAGATATCGTCGGGAATCGGACCCCAAATCGAATTCGGCGCTTCCCCATTTTCAGGACCGTTCCCTATATGCGGATCAGCGAGATCGGAGACGAGGGTTGATGACCTCGTCCATGCCCCGTCCGACGAGGAAGAAGGCGAAAGCCAGGAAGGTCACGGCCAGGCCGGCAGGGAACAGGAGCCACCAGTAGCGGGTGCCGCCCAACAGGTAGCCCTGGCTCTGGGCGACGTTGAGCATCACGCCCCAGCTCATCTCGATGTTGAGGAGGCCGAGAAAGGAAAGCACCGACTCGATGGCGATGGCGCCCGCCACGCCGAACATCATGTAGAGGAGGCTGAGCGGCATCACGTTCGGCACCAGATGCCGGAAGATGATGTGGCCATGTCCGCCGCCTGCCACCCGGGCAGCATCGATGAACGGTTTCACGGTCACCTGCAGGGCTTGTGATTTCAAGACGATGGCCGTCGCCCCGAATCCTTCGAACAACCCGATCGTCACGGCCAGGATCGGCATGTTCATCTCGAAGAACGCACCGAGGACGATCAGTACGGGAAGTACCGGCATCAGCAGGATGAGATCGGAGAATCTCATCAGGCCGCTGTCGATACGCCCGCCGAAGTAGGCGGCGATCGACCCGACCGTGGTGGCACAGACGACGCTCATGACGGCGGCGAGCGCGCCGAGGATGAAGGCGGCTCGAATGCTGTAGAGCAGTTGGGAGAGGATGTCTCGCCCTTGCGGGTCGGTGCCCAGGAAGTGCGGATGTTCGCCCGTGAGGGTGGGTGGTGCCGGCTGCTGGGGCATACGCAGGACGTCGCCCACTTGCACGAACGGATCCGTTCGCAGCCGTGCCTCTCCGACCTCGATCTCGGTGAGTTCGTCGGTGACCTCTTCGACCACCGTCATCTCGACGACGACGGCGTCGTAGCCGTGCACCGGGTGATACACCGCGGGATCCCACACCGTGGCCATCAGGATCGGGTGGGCCAGCGCCCCCGCCAGGAAGACCACGATGATCCCCAGCCCGATCATCCCCACCGGGTTCTGGCGGAAAAGCCTCCAAGTCTTGGCAGCTCCCCGTACCGCCAGCGACAAGCGCACCCGCCAGTAGGGCTGGTCGATCGTCGCCGGCGGCTCCGTCGGAGCGGTGGTGGGCTCGGTGAGCATCTCAGGCCAACCTGATTCGGGGGTCGAGTACCGCGTAGAGGACGTCGGCCACCAGGTGGCCGATGAGAGCCAGTACTCCGATCACGGCCAGTCCGCCCATGACGAGCGGGATGTCGTTGGCGTAGATCCCATCCAGGATCAGGAGTCCCACACCCGGCCAGGAGAAGATGGTCTCTGTGATGATGGCGCCGCCGACCACCAGCGCCAGGGACAAGACCAGAGATGTCGCAACGGGAAGCAGGGCGTTGCGGGCGGCATGCCGATCGCGGATCGACCCTTCGTCCAGTCCCTTGGCTCGAGCCGTGAGGACATAGTCCTCCTGCATCGTCTCCAGCATCGAGCTGCGGGTGAGGAGCATGACCGCCGCGTAGTTGACGACGGCCAGCGTCATGACCGGCAGGATCGTGTGGTGCACTATGTCCGCGGCGTAGGTACGAGCCGGCGACGCCCACCAACCGACGACACAGCCGAGCACCATCAACGCTCCTACGACGCGTTGGGCGCGGGTCCGGATGTCGGATCTCCGGGCGACCCGGCGAATGACGAGAGTCGCCACCCCGTACAGGAGGGCAGCCGCCACGCCCGTCACCAGCATCAGGGTGAACAGGTCCCGTGGCTCGAACCCGCTGTCGTTCCAGAGGCTGGCGGTGATGAACCGTCCGAGAGGGAACCATCCGAGGATGAGGCCGAAGAGCCACAACATCACGATGGCGAACCAGGGATAGAAGATCGTCTGGAAGAAGACCCCGGCCGTGACCAGGGCGTGTTCGGAGCGCGTTCCACGCCGCCAAGCCACGATCTTGCCGGTCTTGAACCCGAGCCAGAACGAGACCAGGGTCGCCGAGGCGATCAGGAACACGGTGCGGGGAATGGCGTCGAGCAGGATCGTGGACACCTGATTGGGTGCCCGGCTGAAGCTCAT
This sequence comes from Acidimicrobiia bacterium, assembly GCA_035304485.1. Classification (GTDB taxonomy): domain Bacteria; phylum Actinomycetota; class Acidimicrobiia; order Spongiisociales; family ZC4RG35; genus ZC4RG17. The sequence continues at coordinate 4,152 of DATGPZ010000166.1, forward strand.
GCCCAGGTTGCCCCGAAAGAAGTTGGACACGTACCTCAGGTACTGCTGCCACAGAGGCAGGTCCAGTCCCAGCTCTCGTCGCAGCTCCTCGCGAGCGGAGGCGGGGATATTGGGGTTCCCGACCAGGTTGTTGGTGATGTCGCCCGGCATGGCGTGCAGCAGCACGAAAAGCAGCGTCAAGAACACGAGGAAGACGGCTGCCATCTGGGCGGATCGTCGGAGAAGGAAGCGAGACATGGATCGAGAGAGGGGAGGTGCCCTCGGGCACCTCCCCCTATGTCAGCTCAGCGAACCGCGACGTAGGCCTGCATGCCGTCGAGGGTTTGGACCCCTCCGAGCAACTCCGTGAACGGAAGGTCGATCCGCTCGTCGTTGTAGAACTCGAGGATCCCTGACTCGAACAGCAGCACGTAGGGCTTTTCCCGGCCGATGATCCTCTGCAGCTCCGACATGATCGGCAGCGCTTCCTCGAACGAAGAGGCCGCATCGAACTGATCGAGCAGTTCCTCGAATTCGGGATTGTTGAAGCCGGTGTTGTTGTTTCCGCCGGTCACCACCGTCAGGTTGTCCGCTCCGAAGAACGACCGCATGAACCCGGGGAAGGCGGGATTGCCCAGCTGCCATCCCAGGATGACCATGTCGAACTGGAGCTCGCCATCGACCACTTCGTTGTAGACGATGTCGATGATCCGGTTGAAGTCGGTCGGCAGGTTCGCCACCGGGATGCCCATCTCGAGGGCTGAGGCAGCGATCTGCTGACCGAACGTCGCCCGGAATGGGTCGTAGCCGGGGGTAGGCGACAACAGTTCGAGCTGGCGGACGGGCTCGCCGTCGGGACCGATCAAGGTTTGACCCGGTACGAAGGTGCCGTTCTGGTCGTAATGGGGCTCGACCTCCCAGCTGTATCCGGCCTCCGTCAGTATCCGGACCGCCTCTTCGACCCGTTCCTGGTGAGAGGCGCCACCCATTTCGTCGGCGCGGATTTCCTCTTCCACTTCCGGGTCGTGCCAAGCGACGTTGCCCCGAGGGATGGCCGAATACACCGGGTAGGGGACTCCCTGCAGCAGGTTGTCGGTGATGTACTCCTTGTCGGTGATCACTGCCATCGCTCGCCGGAAGGCGAGGTCGCTCATCGGCTCGCGGTCCAGGTTGAAGCCCAAGTACCGGAATCCGTTCTGGGGATTGATCACGGCGGCTAGCTCGGGGTTGTCCGCAACCTGATCCTGCAGACCGACCGACATGCCCTGTGGGTTCAGCAACAGGTCCACCTCGCCGGCCGCCAGGCCCAGCACCGCCGCGTCCTGGCTGCCGTAGAGCGTGAACTCGATGTCTCCGACGAAGGGCCCGACCTCGTAGTCGACCCCTCCGCTCGAGATCGTCTCTCCCGTTTCGTGGTGCTGGGGGTTGGCGAGGGTGCGGGCGTGACTTCCGGTCACGTGCTGGTCGAAGACGGTCGGGCCCAGCGCCGGCGCACCTTCTCCCGACGCGTTCACCAACGCGTTCTTGGGATCGTCGGAGTTGCGGGCTTCTTCGACCACCGACTCCCAGTGGTGCTGGGGGAAGATGAACATGTTCCACACGCCGTTGCCCAGACCCCAGGTCGAGAGCCCAGGCTTGTCGTTGAACGTCACCTTCACCGTGTAGTCGTCTTCGGCTTCGACCGAAATCACGCCGACACCTTCGGTGACCTCCTGATCCTCGGAGACACAGTTCTCGTGCGGTCTGGCCGCCGAGACCATGTCGGTCCAGTTGCCGGTCAGGCAGAACTCGTAGGCGGTGTTCCAGGTGAAGACCAGGTCGTGAGCGGTGACCGGTTCGCCGTCGCTCCACGTGGCCCCTTCCTTCATCGGGATCCGCGCCACCCACACATCACCTTCCTGCTCGGGCTGGGGGACCTCTTCGACCGCGGCCAGTGAGGCCCGCGGCTCGAGACCTGGGTACGCCAGGTCGTAGAGGAAGCCGTAGGTCGACTGCAGCACGAACCGGTTCCACACCGAGTTGCAGCACGTGTCACTGTCCGCCCACGGGTTGGTGGTGATGATGTCCTGGAAGATGCCCAGCCGATAGGTGGCATCTCCGCTGGCGGCGGTCTCACCGCCGGCCGTTTCGGATCCTCCGGCCGAATCGGATCCTCCAGTTGTGTCGGGTACCTGGGAGTCGCCTGCCGTCGTGGCGGGTCCGCTATCTCCGGTGGTGGTATCGGCACCGCCTCCACCGGAACACGCCGCCGCCACGAGGCTCAGGACGGCCATGAGCACGACCAACCGGAGGGCGCGCCCTCCTCCACTTCGTTTCACTTGTCGATTCCTCCTGTTCGGGTGTCCTTCGGACACAGCGAACGTATGGAGGATCGATGCAAGGATGCATCGGGCGCCGTTCCCTATTTCAGTGGTGGGTGTTCCCGATATCGGCCGTCGAGGACCCCTAGTCGGATGGCCTCCGCCACTGCCTGGTCACGGCTGTTGACGCCGAGCTTGGTGCGGATCGCCGTCACGTGGTGATCGACCGTCTTCGGGGAGAGGTAGATGCGTGCAGCGATCTCGCGATAGGTCAGTCCCAACGCCAGCAACTCCAGCACCTCGGCCTGGCGACGGGTGAGGCCGGCGGGGTTCTCCCGGGTTGTTCGGCTCGGGCCCCGGGGGATACTGGCTACCCCCAGGTCGGCCAGTTTTCGACGGACCATCGTGGCTCGGGGGACGGCGTCGAGACGGTCCAGGATCTCCAGTGCCTCCAGGAGTGATTCTTCGTCGTCCAGTTCGGCGAGAGCGTCGGCTCGCTCGTAGGGGCGGCCCAGCTCTTTCCACGCCTGGGCTGCTTCGGCCCACTTGCCTTGCATCTGGAGCAGGTAGGGCAGGGATGTGCAGGATGGAGGTTCGATCGGCCGGCCCGCCCTCGCCAGCCACGCACCCGTCTCACCGATCCATCTCGGGACCCCCGTCGCGATTGCCCGCTGGTACATGGTCTCCAGGTCGCCCAGGCGGCTCTCCAGGTTGCCCTCGAGCCAGGCCCACTCGGCCAGGGCCGCTGTGATCGGTATCAGGCCTTGCGATTCCCCCAACCGTTCGGCGAGATCCATCGCCCGTTGCAAGGTCCGCTCGGCGTCGGGATCACCACGACGGGCCTCGATCTGGCCCTTCACCCGCAGGGACCGGATCGCGATGACTGATTCCTCTTCCACGAGGTCCGCCAGATCGTCTTCCGCGGCTGTCCACCGGCCCTGCTCCATGTGCCACCAGGACCGGATCGACTGCAGATACCGGGAGTAGATGTAGACGTCGTGTCGATCGCAGTAGTCCATCCCCGCCTCGAGGTAGTGACCGGCGCGGTCGTACTGCATGCCCTCGAGGTGGCATACGGCGAGATTCACGTAGGAACGGGCGATGGTTCCGTCGTGGAGGTCGTTCTCGAGGCCGATCTGGAGGCTCTCCACCAGCATCACGTCGTCGGTCGGTTCGACTCGGAGCCGCACCGAACCGACTGTGTTCAGGGCGTGGGCGAGGACGCGGGCATCGCCATTCGCCCTGGCCAACTCCACCGCCTTTTCGCCCCATGACACCGCCTCGTAGGTTCTCACGTCGACCATCGCCAGCTTCGACAAGGCGGCGTAGGCTGCCGCCAGTGCCGATCCGCCTCCGCGGTCCTCCAGGATCTCGACCGCTCGCAGCGCGGCTTTCTCCGCCTCCGATCCACGCGCCTCGGCCCATCGAACCTCCGACAGGAGGGCGAGATCGGCTCCGACCAGTTCGAGGTGGTCGTCTCCCCGGAGCGCGATCGCCTCCTCCAGGGCCGCCCCTGCCTCCTCCAACTCCGATGACAGCAGGCACTCCTGGGCGTACTCCTCGAGCAGTGTCGCCCGTTCCTCGGCCGACATGCCCGTGGGCACCGACAGCGCCTGCCGAAAGTGCTCCAGAGCCTCCCGGTGGCCGTGATAGGCAACCGCTCTACGTGCCGCCAGTGGTGCGAACCTGACCACCGCTTCCGAGTCCCTCGCCTGATAGGCATGGTGGGCGAGGCGAGCCGGGTCGACCTCGTGGGCGGCCAAGGCATGTAGGACCCGGCGATGCAGCTCCAAGAATCGGTCCCGGTCGAGCTGTTCTTCCACCGCCCGGCGCGTCAGCTCGTGGGGGAACTCGAACTCGTTGCCCACCTTGTGGAGATATGCCGCCTCGATCGCCTCGGCGAGCCCTTCTGCCGCCCCGCACTCCTCCAACAGCCACTCCTCGGCTCCCTGGGGAACGACCGAGGCCAGCTCGACGCATTCCCGTGCGGTCGGCGACAGCTGCGACAAGCGAGCTACGACTGCATCCTGGACCGTAGCTGGGATCGCCTCTCCCGACCGGAGTACCTCCGTCACATAGAACGGGTTTCCGCCGGTCAGGCGGTAGATGCGACCGGCGTCGTCTGGTCCCGCCAGCTCGGCGACCGCATTCTCCGAAAGCGGGCCCACCTCCACTCGGACCACGTTGGCGGAAGGTACCTGTCCGATGGCCCGGCGCAGGGGATGCTCCGAGGCGACGCCCGGATCGCGGTAGGTGACGATCAGCAAAGCGGGGATGCGGTCGATACGACGCCCGATGAATCCGATCAGGTCGACCGTTGCCTCATCCGCCCATTGGGCGTCTTCGATCACGGCGACGGATGGCCGTGGGGGAGATGTGAGCTCCTCGAGGATGGCATCGAGCACGTCGCCTTGGTCGCGCGTCGAGATGGCGGAGGCGAGTTGGGGCGCAGTGGAAGCCATGTCCCGGAGCGGACCCAGGGGACGCGGGACCACGAGATCGTCGCACATGCCCCACAGCAGCCGATGCTCGTCCAACTCCGTCGAGAACCGACGGACGAGGACCGTCTTTCCGGTGCCGGCATCGCCCGTCACCAGTACCAGCCGCCCGCTTCCCGCTTCCGCCGACCCCAGGGCGCGGTTCAGGGCGTCGAGTTGTTCCTCCCTTTCGAGGAGGTGGATCGCTTCCCTCATCGGAACCTTCAGATGTAGTGAGTCAGCCCTTCCGATATTGGACGTTTCCGGACGTGGAGATTGATCGCGTCCGGATCCGGCCGGTTCTCGAGCGCAAATGAGCAAAGATGGAGACATGGGCCGCATCATCGGCGTCGTGACCACGGGGATCTACTGCCTGGCGGATGGGTGCTCTGGGCGGCCCCTGCCATCCAACACGCGTCGTTTCGACACTGCGGTGGCGGCAGAGGCGAGCGGTCTGCGTTCGTGTCATCTGTGCCGACCATACCGGCAGGAACCTTTGAGCACATGGGTAGGTACGGAATTGATCTGCCGGGCGGTTCGGCTGATCCTCGACGGAGCCCTCCATGGCGCCAACGAATCCGAACTGGCTGCCGAACTCGGAGTCTCGGCTCGCCATCTCCGCCGGCGCTTTCTCGAAGAGGTCGGAACGACCCCTGTCCAGCTCGCCCGGTCGAGCCGAGCCCATTTCGCCCGCCGTCTTCTGGACGACACCGACCTCTCGATCACCGAGATAGCGTTCGCCGCCGGATTCGGGAGCGTGCGCCAGTTCAACCGGACCATGCAGGAGATCTTCCGCGAGCCGCCTCGCCGGCTCCGCCAGCGACGTCGCTCGCGTGACCGACTCGTCGCCGACGGTGGACTGCCCCTCCGGCTCCCTGTCGAGAAGCCGATCGAGTTCGAACGGCTATTGGCTGAACTCGAACAACGAGCGATCCCCGGTGTCGAAGCGGTGCAAGGCGATGTCTACCGCCGGATCATCGAGGTCGACGGAGCGCCAGGGGTACTGGAGATCCTGCCCGGCGAGCACGACTATCTCCTGGCCCGCCTCCACTTGCCTCATTGGGAAGGTCTGATCCATCTCTCTCGTCGAGCACGTCGGATCTTCCGCCTGGATGAGTGGGAAGCGGTCGACGCCCCTGGTGCCTGGGACGCTTTCGAAGTCGGTGTCGCCTCCATACTCCAACGCACCGGCCATCCTCGCCGTACGCTTCAGGCGCTGGTGTCCGAACTCGGAACCGCGGTCCCGGGTCTGGGGGAGTGGGACCTGACCCACATGTTCCCCGGCCCCGACGCCATCGCCGACGCCGACCTCGATGATCTCGGCGATGACACGGCTCTTCTGCTCCACGAGTGGGCCAAGACGATGAGCAGTGTCGATCTCGGGAGGCTGGACGCCGTCGCCCTGGCCCAGATCGGTGAACAACGGGACTTTCCCCGTTGGCTCATCGACGATGTCGCCCTGCGTCTGCCCTGACGCCGAGTGTCCCGACTGTCCCGCCAGCGGGCAAGCCTTCTATCATGACGGTGCGCACCGGTCGGCTCGCTGACAGTACCGGTTGCGCTCCCATTCCGATCTCGGGCGTTTAGCTCAGTTGGCTAGAGCACTTCCCTTACAAGGAAGGGGTCGGCGGTTCGAGTCCGTCAACGCCCACCGTCATCTCCGGCCCGATCCGTTCTCGGCCGGAGATCTTCTCGAAAAATCTCGCCGAACGTCATCGTTCGTTCAGAGGTGGGCGCTCACGATCCCCAAGAGGACTTCGTGTGTTTCCCAGTCGGCCGCAGCGAGCAATCCGGGACCCGTGTGGACGGGGTCTCCTCGCAGATCAGTGACGACGCAGCCGGCGGCCTGACAGAGAGCGATACCTGCCGTGAAATGCACACTGCCTTCGAGGTCCCCATCGGTGATGTAGGCCGCCCGGCGACCAGCAGCCACCCAAGCGACCGCAAGGCTGGTGGAGATCACACGCGGGCTGAAACGGGAACGGAGAGCAGGATCGGACACGAGCTGCCCTCCTAGAAAGGGTCGATCCGTTGGGCCGTCGCAATTGACGTCCACGAGCATCGAACTGGACGAGGGTGAGAGCGGGTGATCGGTGTCACCGTTGCGCAAGCAGGCGTCGACACCGTCGGTCCAGAACGTCTCGCCTGTGACCGGATCGGCAGAGGCGGCGGCAACCGTCGAGCCTTCGACCGTCAGCGCCACGTTGATACAGAAGAGCGGAGTGGATGCGGCGAAGTTGAGGGTCCCGCAAAGGGGATCGACCAGCCAACGTCGGGCCGAGCTCGATTCACCGCTGAACCCGAACTCCTCGCCCGAACGACTGTCCGCCGGGCGGTGCTCGTCCAGATAACCCATGATGGCCCGCTCGGACTCTTGGTCGGCTGCGGTTGCGAAATCTGTCGGGCCCTTCTGGACGCGGGCAGCGTCGAGAGCATTGGCTCCTCGCACGACCTCCGCCCCAACCTGGGCCGCGGCGATCGCGAGTTCGACATCGGTCAGAGAAGGCATCGGGGGCGACGGTAACAAGGTGCCCGTTTGGGGTCATTCGTCGCGATGAGCTCCGGATCTACCGGCCGACCGCGTATTTCGGGATTTGTTGGTTCGTGGCGTTGTTCGGGAGGCGTTTTTGTCACTGCTGGTTTGTAGGTTGGGGGTATGGACCTGGAAGGGTTGTCGACCGATCAGCTCGAAACCGAACTGTTGAGGTTCGAGCGGCTACGCCGCCAGGCCGCCGCCGTGATGGTGGCGTTGGTGGGGGAGGCGGATCGTCGTCAGGTTCCCCTGGCGGACGGGTGCCGGGACACGGCCGAGTGGGTGTCCGCCAAGCTCGACGTCGGCAAAGATCAGGCCCGACAGATCTCGGAGTTGTCTGTCCGGTTGGACGATCTGCCCGGTCTGGCGGAGCGGTTGGCGTCGGGTGAGATCGGCCCCGAACGGGCCCATGCCATCTCCCGAGTCGCCACCCCCGACACCGAACAGGCCTGGATGAACCGACTGTCGGGGTATGACCTGGCTGGGGTGGAACGTCAGGTGGCCCGTCACCGTCGTGTGACCCGCCGCCGGGAGCGGCGCAACCACGAGGAGTCGTTTGTTTCCATCCAGCCGTCGTTGGATGAGGGGTGGTGGCGGATCCGGGGCGGGGTCGGCGGTCTGGCCGGCCGGGTCATCTCCAAGACCCTGCGAGACAAAGCCGACCAGCTACCCCGAGACGCCGGAGCCCTCCACCACCGCCAGGCCCTGGCTCTGGAGCAACTCTGCCTGGGCGACGAAGAGCCATCGAAGGTTTCGATCACCGCGTTCGTGGACCTGGATCTGGCAGACCAAACCTCCGGGGAGGCGGGCGGTGAGGTCGAGTTCGGAC
>DATGPZ010000167.1:0-3573 GCA_035304485.1 Acidimicrobiia bacterium
TCAGCTCTCCCAAGACCTCCGTACACCGGCGCACTTCGAGATGGCGACGCAACTGGTGACGCCCGAGATGATGGGCGAATCGATTCCCTGCGGGCCCGATCCCGAACCTCTGCTGGAGTCCATCCGCGAGGCGGTGGACTCGGGTCTCGACCACATCTACTTCCACCAGATCGGCGACGACCAAGAGGGATTCCTCGAGTTCTGGAAAGGGGAGATCGAACCCGAGGTGGCGAAGCTCCGGTAGCAGGCTCCCCGCCAGACGCCTACCCCGAGCACCCGTGGCTCGGACCCGGGAAATCCCCCATGGACCCGAGGTCCACGGGCCCGTACGGTGAACCACCGTGACAGATCTCCACGAGAATGCAGCCGTGCCCGGAGGTGATCTCCCTCCTGAACCCGTCACCCCGCGACCCGACCGCCGGATCACGATCATCGCCACCCTGGTGGCACTCGGAATCCTAGGAGGCCTGGTCTATCTCGTCTGGCCCTGGATATCGGTCTTCAATCGGCCCGAGGACCTGCGAGACCTGGTCTCCGCGGCAGGCGCCTGGGGCCCCTTGGTCTTCATCGCCCTGCAGATCGTGCAGGTGTTGATCGCACCTATCCCTGGCCAGGTGACGGGATTGGTGGGCGGTCTGTTGTTTGGTACCTGGCTCGGCCTTCTGTACACGACGATCGGGGCGACCATCGGGTTCACTCTCGTGTTCGTCCTCGCCCGGCGGCTCGGCCGCCCGTTCGTGGAGCGCTTCGTCGGTCGCCCGACCCTCGATCGTCTCGACTACCTGAGTGGACGCACCGGAACGCTCTTGTTGTTCGTGATCTATCTACTGCCGGCGTTCCCGGACGACGTGATCTCCTTCGCCGCCGGGCTGACCCGAATTCCGCTCCGAACCCTGATATTCGTCTCGCTGGCAGGACGGCTCCCCGGGTACTTCGCGTTGGCCGCAGCCGGGAATGGCCTCACCTACGAGAACCTGAACCCGATCATCGTCGTGGGCGCCCTGGCGCTCCTGATCGGTGCCTTCGCCTACTGGAAGCGCGGATACCTCCACGAGATGGTGGCCAGCGGGAACGTGTTCGGCTTCATCCGTTCCCGCTGGACACTCTCTCCGGCCCGAACGGCCTTGCTCGTCGTGGGCCTGGTCGCGATCGGGTTCCTGGCTTATCTGCTCGCCACCGCCGAACCGTTCGTCGACCTGCCGGCTTCCTGACCTTCAGCTACCTTCGCGTATTCGCTCGCCGGCGTGACGAGCCTCTTCCATTGCCTCCTGGGACTCTTCGCGAGCACTGTCCTTGACTCGCTCCATACTCTCGGAGGCGGACTGCTTGACGTCTTCGGCCATCTCCCGACCGGCTTGCTCGACCTCTGACGCCGCGGCTCCGACGTGCGACTCCACCTTCCGAGCCATCCGGCGTTCCTGTTGGGTCTCGGGAAGCAACGATGCGATCAACGCCCCCGCCCCGACTGCGATCAGGCCGACCGCCAGCGGGTTGCCCCGGGTTCGCCGTTCGATTGCTCGTGGTGCCTGGCGAATCGACTCGGACACGCCCTCGGCGCCGCCCGAAATCGTCTCCCCGTATTCCTCCAACTCACCCATCACGTTCTCCTTCCACCGTGTCACCTGGCTCTGCATCCGGAATTTCCCTCTTGCCATCACGTGACCTGGGCTGATTCGGTTCTCGATCTGGTCGATCGTGTCGCCGATGGCGTCACGGCGACGCTCCATGTCCCTTCTCAGTTCCGCTGCTGTTTGAGCCATTCCTTGTCCCTCTCGAGTTCGTCCATCGTCTGATCAGGCATCGGGTCGACCTGTCGCAGTTGCTTCCGCCCTGCCATGGCCATGACACCGGCGACCACCGCCCATACCACCCCGACGACGAGGAAGGCGAGCCAGGTGGGCATCAGCTCGGCCAGTCCCCAGCAGAGGGCCAGGCTGAGAATCAGGGCGGCGATCCAGCCGGCCACGCCAGCTCCTCCCATCAACCCGGCACCCTTGCCGGCCTCTTTCAGGTCCTCCATCATCTCGATGCGAGCGAGCTGGAGGTGATCGTTGAACAGGGCGCCCATCTCGCTCGTCAGCCGGCCGACCAGATCACCCAACGACTGGTCTGGCTCCTCGATCGGATAGGGCCCCTCGCTCCTCAATCGAGCATGGTTCCCGTTGCGTTCCCTGGTCATACCCGCCCCCCGGGGACCGGACGAGTCGTCGGTGCTGGCGTGGACGAGGGGAATCCCGCCCCCACCGGCTCGCGGCCCAGACCGCTGTCGGTCGAGTCGACTTCACGGGACGGTTCGCCGGGAGAGCCGTCGGCCATGGCTTCCTTGACTCTGTCCATGTCGGCCGATTTGAGCCAGCGACCCAGGACCATCCCTACTCCCATTCCGGCGGCGATGAACGTCCCGGGACGGCGCCGAGCGAAGTTCTCGACGTCCCGAATGATCCCGTCGATTCCGTCTTGTTCGAGATGGTCCGCCAGGCTGTGGAGGCGCCGGGCGCCGTCTCGGGCGTAGTCGACGAGGATCCCTTCTTGGTCCGTTTCCTGGGTCATCGACTCGAGCTGGTCGGCCACGCTGTGGAGTCTCTCGGCGGCTCGATCCATCTGTCGGTCGGCCTGGTCGTGGGCCTTGTCCTTCACTTCTTCGGCCACGCGACCTGCCTCTTCCTTGGCTTGTTCGGCCACGTGTTGCCCTCGCTGGCGGAGGTCGTCGGCATAGCCTTTGGCTTCCTGCTTCGCCTGCTCGGTCCGCCCGGATTCGTCGATCGCCATGGTTTTCCCCCTTCTCGGGTGATCGTCGACCGGCCGGGTATTCCCAGGGCCTGAGAACCGAAACCCCCGCGTGGGCGTCTTCGAGGGCTCAGCCCAATTTGGGTTCGGACCGACCGGAGTGGGGTCGTTGGACAGGGATCAGAACCACCGTAAGCTTGGGTCCAGGATGCAGCTCTGGACCGAGTCTCGCCTGGAAGAGTTGTTCGCCCACTACGGGTTCGACGGTTGGGCGGCGCGGCAAGACGGAAAACGAGTCCGCTGCCCCCACGGTCTCCTCATCGGGCTGTCAGAGGAATGCCCAGTCGGCTGCGTCTCCCCACTGGTAGTCCTCGGGATGCGTGAGCTGGAGCCCTTGCCGGTCTCCGACTGAGACTGTCAGGACAGGTCGGCAGCCACCTTCTCCATGATGCGAATGGCCATCTCGGCCTGGGTGCGGACTTGTTTATCACCAACCGCCTCCTATGGCGCGGTACCCTGTTCCGGACTCGGCGCGACACTCGAAAGGGATCCCGCATCATGGGGCACGGAGTCCATATCCAAGAGCTCCCTGGAATCGGGAGGCGCTACGACATCGACCTGGGACGATCAGACCGACGCCTATCGGTGGTCGTGCGCCGGGAAGGAGTCCGGGACCTGTACGTGTTCACGTCCTCCGCCTCAGAACCCACCGCTGTCCTGGAACTGACTGAGGAACAGGCCCGCAAACTCAGCGCGGTCCTCGGGGAGACGTTCTTCGAAGGGTGAGGTGGCGAGCCCGACCTGACGGCCACTCCACCGAGGGGGAAATGTGCACGCCGATCTGAT
>DATGPZ010000168.1:0-20016 GCA_035304485.1 Acidimicrobiia bacterium
GCCGGTGCCATCGACATAGACACGACCTGTGGCGTGTATGCGGTCAGGGCCACGAGCGGGTCGACTCCCGAGGAGTTGTGGCTCGGGATCCAGCAACGGATGGGCGAATTGGAAGGTGCGGTGGCCGGAGAGCAGGGAGACGCAGAAGTCGTGATCGCCGACGGTCCGCTTTCCCACCATCGTTTCGTGGAAGGCGCGGTGGGATACATCAAACGTGAGCACGTGGAATACCTCCCGCCGGAGCTGTGGGACGTCAAGTACGGGCTGCCGGTCGGTCGTCGCACGCCTCTCTTCCTGACCACCACGTCGTGGTCGCGGTATTCCTGGTACGTGCGGCTGGCCAACGGATCCGGTCCGGCTGAAGGACTCGTCAGGTGCGAGGTGTCGGGTGACATGGAGGTGGCGGCAGCCGCCCGAATCGCCGACCGGGTGACTGCCACCCTGCCGCGATTCGCATCCGCTCCCCACAAGGATCCCCGCGCCCCGGAGAATCTGTATCCGATCGGTGGTCTGGAGCGGGAGCTGCGTCGCAGGCTGGGCGATCAGCACCTCATGTACCGGGCGCTGCGGAGAGCGGCCCACCTGGCCGCCTGATCAGACCTCTCTCCGAGAGGCGAGGAATGCCCCGGCGATGACGGCGACGACGCCGGCTATCGCCAGGGGTGCCACCGTTTCGTTTCGGAACACGACTCCGAGGATCAGAGCCACCACGGGAATGCAGTAGGTGATGAAGGATGCCCGGGTGGCGCCGACTCGCCCTGTCAACGTGCCCATGAGCACGAAGGCGAGGCCGGTCCCCAGCACGCCGACCGCCGCCGTCGCCCAGAGGGAAGACCAGGCGAACTCGGACTCGGGAAGGCCAACCAGGCCGTAGGGAACGACGAGTCCCGCCGCCACCCACTGGACACGTGCCAGGATCGGCAGCGATCCATATCGCTGCTGCAGCGGTGTCACGATGTTGGTCGCGATGGCGTAACACAGGGTCGCAGCGAGAACCAGGATCACGCCGACCACCGCCGTGGTGCCGCCGCCGGCAGAAGGAATCGAGATGGCGGCGGCTCCAGCGAACCCGATCAAGAGCCCCACCGTCTGACGCGTGCCCGGAAGCTCTTTCAAGAGGGCGGCCGACACCGCGGCGGTGAAGATCGGCATCGCGCCGTTGAGCATCCCGGCCACGGCCGAGTCGATCCACTGTTGGGCGATGGGAAACAGGGTCAGGGGCACCGCGATCCAGATGAGCCCCAGGACCGCGACCCGTGGCCAGTCGCTTCGATCCACCCGAGTTCGGCGCGCTCTCGGGATCAGAGCCAAGGTACCGGCGCCGAAACCGACTCGAAGCAGGGTCACCACGCCGGGATGGAAGTGATCGAGCCCGATGGCGATGAACAGGAAGGACGCGCCCCAGATCAGGACCAGCGATACGAACACGCCCCAGTCCGACACGGAGAAGGCGTCGCGGTTGGTGCCGTGGCTGGTCGAGAGGAGCCGCGTCTGCGGGCCGCTCACCATTTTCGAGGGTGGCCTGGGGGCATAGGGAGCGAAACGCTAACCGTTCCCGGAGCATTCCCGGACCGTCGGTATGATGGGCCGAGCCGATGAAGTCGGACGGGAGAGTCCCATCCGGGGACGCCGAAGGGGCAACGCCCGCAGGGCGGAAACTCTCAGGCACCAGGACCGTTCGAACGAGGCCCCGCTGGAGGGTTCGACAGCGGTGACGGAGTCACCGAGGGAGTCACAATGTCGACCTATCAGTTCAGCCGCCGTCACATCGGTCTCACCCCGGAAGACATCGAGTCGATGCTCGGGCATCTGGACGTGGGGAGCGTCGACGAACTGATCGATCAGGCGGTGCCCTCCCGCATCCTGACCCGCCCGGAGCCCGATCTGCCGGCAGCCCTCGACGAGACGGAAGTGCTGGAAGAGTTGCGCCGAATCGCCTCCCGCAACCAGCGGCTCACGTCTCTCATCGGTCTCGGCTACTACGGGACGATCACCCCGCCCGTCATCCTGAGAAACGTCCTCGAATCGCCGGCCTGGTACACCGCCTACACCCCCTATCAGGCGGAGATCTCCCAAGGGCGCCTGGAGGCCCTTCTCAACTTCCAGACGATGGTCGCCGACCTCACCGGCTTGGAGGTGGCCAACGCCTCCCTCCTCGATGAGGGCACTGCCGCGGCCGAGGCCATGGCCATGGCAGGGCGTCTGACTCGCCGGGAAGGCACATTCTTCATCGACACCGACTGTCATCCGCAGACGATCGCCGTCGTCGAGACCCGCGCCGAGGCGATGGGGATCGACGTCCAGGTGGTCGACCTGACTACGGTCGACTTTCCGGATGACTCGATCGGGGTGTTGGTCCAATACCCCGGATCGTCCGGCCGCCTGACTCCTGTCACCGAGATAGCCGAGCATGTCCACGCCGCCGGTGGTCTCGTCGTCGCTGCCACGGACCTGCTGGCATCGGTCCTGCTGGAGCCGGTCGGAGCCATAGGCGCCGATATCGCCGTCGGATCGGCGCAGAGATTCGGAGTGCCGATGAGTTTCGGGGGACCGCATGCGGGTTTCATCGCCGTGCGAGAGGAGCACGTGCGCGCCCTCCCCGGACGGCTGGTCGGCGTCTCGACCGACAGCGAAGGTCGCCTCGGCTATCGCTTGGCCCTCCAGACCCGAGAGCAGCACATCCGGAGGGAGCGGGCGACGTCGAATGTCTGCACGGCACAGGTCCTGCTCGCGGTGGTCGCCGGCCTGTACGCGGTCTGGCACGGGCCCGAGGGTCTGACCGAGATCGCGAGTTCGGTCCATCGTCTCACCGGCCGTTTGGCGTCCGGTCTCCGAGGTCTCGACGGAGTCGAGGTGGTCAACGACACCTTCTTCGACACGCTGACCGTCCGGTGTGACGCCGACCATGTCGTGGAGCGAGCGCTCGAGGTCGGAATCAACCTGCGCCGGATCGACTCCGAGCACGTCGGAGTGTCGCTGGACGAGACCTCCACCGACGAGTTGGTCGATCGCCTCCTCGGGGTCTTCGAGGGGAATCCGGAGGCCGCAGCGGTCGAAGGCATCCCGAACGCCGCCCGGCGGCGATCGCCTTTCCTCCAACACCCCGTGTTCAATACCCACCGCTCAGAGCACGCCATGCTCCGATACCTGAGGCGCCTCGCAGATCGCGATCTCGCTCTCGATCGGACCATGATTCCGCTGGGCTCCTGCACGATGAAGCTCAACGCCACCACCGAGATGATCCCGATGACGTGGCCCGAGTTCACCGACCTCCACCCATTCGTACCGGCAGAGCAGGCGGCGGGCTACCGGGAGATGATCGGCCAGCTCGAGGGCTACCTGGCGGAGCTCACCGGCTACGAGGCCGTGTCCCTCCAACCCAACGCCGGGTCCCAGGGGGAGCTGGCGGGGCTGCTCGCCATCCGCGCCTACCACCGCAGTCGCGGTGAGGAGGACCGTGTCGTATGCCTCATCCCGCAGTCGGCCCATGGCACCAACGCGGCATCGGCGGCGATGGCGGGGATGGAGGTCGTGGTGGTTGCCACCGATGACCGGGGCAACGTCGATCTGGTCGACCTGGAGAAGAAGGCGTCGGCCAACGCCGAGCGACTGGCGGCGATCATGGTGACGTACCCGTCGACCCACGGCGTCTTCGAGCCGGGGATCGACAAACTGTGCGAGATCGTGCACTCCCACGGAGGACAGGTGTACGTCGACGGCGCCAACCTCAACGCTCTGGTCGGGCTGGCCCGCCCCGGCGATTTTGGCGCCGACATCGGTCATCTGAACCTGCACAAGACCTTCACGATCCCCCATGGTGGCGGTGGGCCTGGGGTCGGGCCTGTCGGAGCGATGGCACATCTGGCGCCTTTCCTCCCCAACCACCCCCTGGTGGCGGACGCGGGACCGGAGACGGGGGTAGGGCCCATCTCGGCCGCCCCCTGGGGCTCGGCGGGCATCCTCCCGATTCCCTGGGTGTACATTCGGCTGATGGGCCCACAGGGGCTGCGACGTGCCACCGAGGCGGCCATTCTCGCCGCCAACTACGTGGCGGCACGGCTGTCCGAGCACTACCCGATCCTCTACACGGGGCCGGGCGGACGGGTCGCCCACGAGTGCATCATCGACCTGCGTCCCGTGCAGCGGACCAGCGGAGTCACGGCCGAGGACGTGGCCAAGCGGCTGTCCGACTACGGGTTCCATGCCCCGACGGTGGCCTTTCCGGTGCCGGGCACGCTGATGATCGAGCCGACGGAGTCCGAGACGAAAGAGGAGCTCGACCGGTTCTGCCGGGCCATGATCGCCATCCGGGAGGAGATCGCCCGGGTCGAGTCGGGGGAGTGGCCGCGTGACGACAATCCGCTCAAGGGTGCCCCGCACCCGGCCACGACGCTGTTGGGCGATTGGAATCGCGCCTACCCCGCCCGCCTGGCCGCCTTCCCGCTTCCCGAGTTGGAGATGGACAAGTATTGGCCTCCGGTCGGCCGGATCGACGCCGCCGGTGGGGACCGGAACCTGATGTGCAGCTGTCCGCCGATCGACTCATATATGGACCAAGACGGTTAGGTAGTGCCTTGACCGGGCCGATGAATGGTGGAATTGTTCCGGTCCCCGCCCTGGTCCGGATGAGAGAGGTACATCGGTGCGGTTCAAAGGCCGTCTCCGTTTCGACGACAGCAAGAGTGCCGATCTCGACGTAGTAGTCGAGGTCGATGACTCGCACGTGCGCTTGACCTCGGGCGACGAGAGCCTGGGGAGGTGGTGTCTCGCCGACGTCGTCGCCAACCGCCGGGTGGCCAACGAATTCGATCTCGATCTGGACGGGGAGAGCGTCGTCTTCCTGGCCGAGGACCAGGTGAACTTCGCCTACGGCGCCGTCCAGAAGATGGCCGAGGGTTGGGCTCGCTTCCACTCCATGAACCCACTCCGTCGCCGGCGGGCCGTTGCGGCCGCCCGACGTCACAATGAGCCCTCCCGGCTGAACGAGACCCAGCGAACGCTCGTAGCCGCCAGGGAAGAGCTCCGCCGGCTGACGTCGGTGGAGATCGTCGACGAACCAGCCGTACCCGAGGACGCCCAGGCACCGGCATCGACCTCATCTGCGGTCTCGACACCAGAGGTGGAACGGAGACCGGAAGGGTTCTGGGCCCGGGTGGAGCGGGCGACACTCGAGGAACCGACACTTCGGGAACGCTTCAACCGATCATCGGGACGTCTGCCCCGACCGGACCCGCTCAGGGCTGCACCTCCACGTCCGGTCGATCCCGAATCGAACGGTGGTCCAGAATCGAACGAGGGTCACGGATCGAAGCTGGCTCCGATGCCGCGCACCTACAGCAAAGGGCGTCATCCGGCCGAGACCACCGGTCTCCGGGCGAGCTTGCGGTCGCTGTTCTCCCGTTCCACGCCCGCGCCGCACGAGCACAGCTTCGTGCAGACCACGACCGTGGGCATCACTCGCAGCGTGTGCATCGAATGCGGGCACGTATCCATCGGCGTCGAGAAGTGAGCTCGAGCACACCCCCTGCCCTAACCTCGGAGGGCGAGCAAAGGGGTGAGCTATGGGAAACGTGACGACACCAGTGATCCTGTCAGGGGGCAGCGGGACACGGTTGTGGCCGCTGTCCAGTGATCGGATGCCCAAACAGCTGCATCCGCTGGTAGGTGAGGAGACGATGCTGCAGGTCACTGCCCGGCGGGCACGCCTGCCCGCCGACACGACCGCCCCGATCGTGGTCTGCAACAGCCGCCAAGCCGAGGAGATCGAACGGCAGTTGCTGGCGATCGGGGAGAAGCCTCGAGCGATGATCGTAGAGCCGGTCGGCCGCAACACGGCGCCTGCCATCGCAGCGGCGGCATTGCTGGTCGACCCCGATGTCGTCCTCGCCGTGATGCCCGCGGATCATGTGATCGAGGATGAACCGGCGTTTGCGAGGGCACTGTCCCGGGCAGTCGAGTCCGCCGCCGAAGGCCATCTGGTGGCTTTCGGTGTAGTGCCCACTCGGTCCGACACCGGATTCGGTTACATCCGGGCCGGAGGCGAGTCGGGCGACGTCCGGCCCATCGAGCAGTTCATCGAGAAGCCGGACCAGCACACGGCCGACCGGCTGGTGGCGGAAGGCTGCCTGTGGAATGCGGGAATCTTCGTATTCAAGGCAGGCGCGTTCCTGGAAGAGCTCGAGCACTGGGAGCCCGAGGTCTTGGCCTCTGTCCGCCAGTCGATGCCGACCGGCTCGGGCGAAGGAAGGGTGGAGCTCGCCTCCGCCTTCGCGACCGCTCCTTCCATTTCGATCGATCACGCCGTCATGGAGAAGACCGACCGCTCGAGGGTGGTGTCCCTCGATGCGGGTTGGAACGATGTGGGCTCATGGCAGGCACTCTGGAACGTACTCTCGCCCGACGGCCACAACGTGACGCACGGCGACGTGTTCATCCTCGACTCCGAGAGGACATACGTCCGGTCGCAGACCCGTCCGGTGGCGGTCATCGGTGTGCACGACGTGGTGGTCGTGGAGACGGAGGACGGAGTCCTCGTCGTCGACCGGCGTCGCGCCCAGGACGTGCGGCGAGCGGCTGACTGGGCGAGCCGGCTCCAGGAGGGCGGTTCCGAGCCTTCGTGATGCCCTCGTAGCATGGGCGCATGCGAGGTCGAATCTGCGCGGTGCTGGCCCTAGTGGCCCTCCTGTCCGCTTGCGGAGGACCCGACGTCGACGCGACGGGGCGCGAGATCTTCAACGACATCTGCGCGAGGTGCCACGCAGCGGACTTGTCAGGTGGAGTCGGCCCGGCTCTCGGTCCCGGCTCGAACGCCGCCTCCCAGGACGACGAGTACCTCCGGACCACCATTCGGGACGGACGGGGCCGGATGCCGTCCTTCCGCCAGACCCTGAGCACCGAGCAGATCGATCGTGTCGTGGAGTACGTACGCAGCGTCCAGGAAGAGGGCTAGTGGGCTCGGACAGCCTCGAAGGTCTCGATGTCTATCCGGTCGAGGTCCCGATGCGACTCCGCTTTCGGCGAGTCGACCGCCGGGAGGCGGTGTTGATCCACGGCCCCGCCGGTTGGGGCGAGTTCTCTCCCTTCCCCGAGTATCCCCCGGAGGTCACCAGTCGCTGGTTGGCGAGTGCTCTCGAGGCGGCATGTGTGGGATTGCCCGAGCCGATCCGGGATCGGATCCCGGTGAATCTGACCGTGCCGGCCGTCGACCCGGAAACGGCCCGACAGATGGTGGCGTCGTCGGACAGCGACACAGTGAAGGTCAAAGTGGCCGAGCCGGGGCAAGACCACGCCCAGGACATGGCGAGGCTGGAAGCGGTGCGAGACGCGTTGGGATCGACCGGGTCCATCCGAATCGACGCCAACGCCGTCTGGGAAGTCGACGAAGCCATTCGCCGGATCGACGACATGGAGCGGTTCGGCCTCCAGTACGTCGAACAACCCGTCGCCACCATCGAGGAGATGAGACGACTCCGCAAGGCCGTCGAAGTGCCGCTGGCGGCGGACGAGCTGATCCGCAGATTGCCGGACCCGCTCGAGGTGGTCGAACAAGAGGCCGCCGACGTGATCGTCCTCAAGGTGCAACCTCTCGGCGGAGCGCGAAGGACGTTGGAGATCGCGGCGCGGGCCGGTCTTCCGGCCGTCATCTCCTCGGCACTCGAAACCTCGATCGGTCTGGCAGCCGGCCTGGCTGCGGCGGCGGCTCTGCCCGAGCTCGAACTGGCATGTGGCCTGGGCACCGCCTCACTGTTGGAACGAGACGTGGTCGGCGATCCACTACTGGCGGTGTCAGGTGAGCTCGTGGTTCGACGTCCCGAGCCCGACCCGAACCTCCTGGAGGAATGCCGTCCCGAGCCGGATACATCCGACCGGATGTTGCGGCGACTGAGAGAGGCAGCGGAGTTGCTCGCATGAGTCATCCCAACCCTTCGACCGCTCTGGCCACCGTGGTCATCGATGAGCTCGTCCGGGCCGGAGTGTCCGTGTTCCTGTCCGCACCCGGCTCCCGATCGACGGCTCTGGTGCTGGCGGTGGAGCGGCACCCAGGGGCCGAACTCGTCATGACCATCGATGAGCGTTCGGCTGCCTTCAACGCCCTGGGGCGAGCCAAGGCGACGGGCCGCCCGGCAGCAGTCATCACCACGTCCGGCACCGCGGCCGCCAA
This sequence comes from Acidimicrobiia bacterium, assembly GCA_035304485.1. Taxonomy (GTDB): domain Bacteria; phylum Actinomycetota; class Acidimicrobiia; order Spongiisociales; family ZC4RG35; genus ZC4RG17. Next base: position 8,162 of record DATGPZ010000168.1, read on the forward strand.
CCTCTTGCCCGCCGTCGTGGAAGCAGACCTGGCCGAGACTCCCCTGATCGTGGTGACGGCCGACCGGCCCACCGAGCTGCGAGGGGTCGGTGCCAACCAGGCGATAGATCAGGTCGGAATGTTCGGGAGATTCGTCCGGCGTGCCACCGACACAGGGCCCGCCGAGCCGCGGGCGGGGGCGCCGGGCTGGTGGCGGTCGATCATCTCCCAAAGCGTGGCTTCGGCTCGGGGCTTCGGGGCACGACCCGGACCGGTCCACCTCAACGTTCCGTTCCGCGAACCGACGGTGCCGGTGTCCGATGACGGGCGGACCCGGGACGAGCCCTATCTCGAAGCGACCGACGGCCGTACCGAGGACGCGCCGTGGACTCTGACATTGACAGGACGGGCGCCGGGCCGCGAGCTCGTGGAAGAGGTGACCGCCAGGATCGATCGGGCAGAGAAGGGCTTGATCATCGCAGGTGGGGGAGCGAGCTCTGCCAGCGTGGCGGAGTTGGGTCGGCATCTCGGCTGGCCGGTGCTGGCCACGGCTGAGTCCGGGCTTCGTGGACGCGAGGACGTGATCACCGCAGGTCATCACCTGGTGGCCCACGCCCGTCCCGACCTGATACTCCGGTTCGGCCCGCCAGGCCCGTCCCGACGGATTCTCGATCTGATCGAATCCGAGGTCGACCAGTTGGTCGTCGGCTCAGGGTGGTCGGACCCGGGTAGAACCGCCTGCCTGATGGTGGACACCGACGGCGCCGCCTTGGCGGCAGCCCTGGTCACCGATACATCGGAACGTCAGTCGGGCGAATGGCTCGCCTGGTGGGAGACCGCGGATCGGGCAGTCCGACAGGTGCTGCAACCCGAGCTCGAGCGGAGCTTCAGTGAGCCCGCCATCGCCGCCCGCGTCGGTGCGTCGGAGGCAGAACTGCTGGTGGTCGCTTCGTCGATGCCGATCCGCGACGTCGAGTCGTACGCCTTCGTCGTGCCTCACGTGGTGGCGAACAGGGGCGCATCGGGTATCGACGGTTTCATATCCACCGCCCTCGGGGCCTCGGCCGGGGTCGAACGCCCCGTCGCCCTGGCGGGAGATCTCTCGTTCCTCCACGACGGCAATGGCTTCCTGACCGACCCGCCCGGCCGGTCGGTGTTCGTGGTCCTCGACAACCAGGGAGGTGGCATCTTCTCCTTCCTGCCCCAGGCCCAGCACATCGGCCCGGAGTTCGAGCGCCTATTCGGTACCCCGCACCACCGTGACCTCGCCGGTTTGGCCGAGTTCCATGGGGTCCGGCACCGCGATGTGGAGTCACTCGTTGCCCTGGACGATGCGCTCCAGGAAGGGTGGAAGCACACCGAGTCGTCGGTGATCGTCGCCCGTCTCGATCGCCAGGAGAACGTGGCCGAACACGATCGTCTGGCCCGGCTGGCGGCCGAGGCCGCCATGTCCGTCTCGACCTAGCGCGATCGGCCGCTTCCGGCGCCCAGCGCCCCCATCATCGCCTCGAGCTTGATCCGGGTCTCCTCGAGCTCGGCTTCGGGCAACGACCCTTCGACGATGCCGGCTCCGGCGAAGAGACGGGCGCGGGCCCCCGACAACTCGGCGCAACGAAGGGCAATGGCGAAGTCGCCGTCGCCACGGCCATCGGCCCAGCCCACCGGACCTGCGTACCGGCCCCGGTCCATGCCCTCGAGGCGCGAAATCGCATCGAGGGCGATCTCGGTGGGAGTGCCGCCCACGGCCGCGGTCGGATGGAGCGCCTCGACCAGATCCAGCACATGATGTCCGCCGGCATCACCCGTGACTGGTGTGGCCAGATGCTGGACGTTGTCCAAGCGGAGCAATTCCGGTCCCTCCGGTGCCGCGTACGTCACACCCAAGTCATCGAGTGCCTCTCGGACCGACCGCACCGCCAGTTCATGCTCCCACCGGTCCTTCTTGGAGTCGAGCAGCGCATTTCCGGCTGCCCGGTCGACCTCGGCGTCGGCATGACTGCCTGTCGATCCGGCCAGGACCAGTGACGACAGCCGTGTGCCCCGTCGACGGACCAGGACCTCAGGACTGGCGCCGACCAGGTCGGCGACCCGAAAGATCTGACAGGAAGGGAACCGCTCCACGAGTGATCCCAGCACGGTCGCCGGGGAGAAGGGATGACGGGACCAGACGGCGTAGTCCCGAGCGAGGACGATCTTCTCGTAGGCGCCTCGGTGGATCTCGTCGATCGCGGCCGAGACCGCCTCCAGCCAGAGTACGTCGGGAACCGAAGAGCCCGCATATCGGGCGCGATCGGGGTGGGGTCGGCTCTCCACCGGGTCGGGTGGTTCGAGGGAGGAGTCGACGGTCGTCATCCACCAGTCGTCACCCGCCCTCCCGACGACCAATCGCGGAACCAACGCCACCGACCCCGGGGAATTGGTGGCGAAGGTGACCGAGATGAACGCGACCAGACCCGTGCCCGGACGCCCGAGATCGTCATCCACCTCGCTCGACGTGTGGAGGTCCGTGAGTCCAGAGCGGATCCGCTGGATACGGTCGGGACCGGTCCCCGGGTCGAAGTGGACCGCCTCTCCCCAGCCCCACAACGAGATGTCGGGCGACATCCAAACGTGGTCTGGCGCCCGGTCCAGGGGCCTTTCCAGAGCCGGAATGGCGCGTGTGACGATCCTCACGTGATCCGTCGGCGGGCGTCGGCGATCAGGAGAGCTTGGAAGTGCTGCCCGACCAGCCGGCGGGCGGCGGGCAGCATCTGCTCGAAGGCCTCCACCAGGCGAGCGGCCGCCTCCTCTTCGCTCGGCGCCGTGCCTTCGACCGGGTCGGAGACGTACCTCACGAAGGCGTCGACCGCCGCCTCGGCCACCGGTCGCATCGCCTCGTCTGCTCGGCGAGCCAGATCCAACAGCTCTCCTAGCGGCAAGCCGGCCTCGACCAACTCGAGGCCGGACCGGATGGCGGCGGCGTCGTCGAGGTGATACCGAGGAGTCGGGTCCTCACGGCGAGGCAAGAGGAGCCCTTGGCGGGCGAGCGCCTCGAGAAGGGGAAGAGAGAGGTCCGCCTTCTCGGCGAGCTGGGGGAGCGTCAGGAGGGAGCCTTCCTCTTCGGGAGCGAGGGCCTGACGGAGAGCGACGTCACGTGGGTCCATGTTCGTCCAAGGGTAGGAGGGTCGTTGGTTGGCGAAAGCCGAGTCTCGCCGCCGCTCGTCGCAAGCCCGTGACATCGCCGGTGGACAGGAGACGGGTTTGGGACGTGCCCATCGCGGCGGGTCCCGACACCCGTTCGGTCTGGCGGGCGACGGCAGGGGACGGGTCGACGATCTGCACCTCAGGGCCTAGACAGCGGGCGATCACCGGCGCCAGGGCCGGGTAGTGGGTGCACGCCAAGACCAGGACGTCGATTCGTTGGGCGATGAGCGGTCGGAGGCATCGCTCCACGGCTTCCTCGACGGCGGCACCATCGAGCTGTCCCTCTTCCACGAGTCGGACCCATTCCGGGCAGGCAGCCGAGTACACGTCGATGTCGGCGGCGAAGCGCTCGACTGCGGTAGCGAACAGCTCGCCTTGGAAGGTCGCGGCCGTCGCTACCACCCCGACCCGTCCCGCCCGTGTCGTCGATGCGGCCGGCTTCACAGCCGGTTCCATGCCGACGAACGCCACGTCCGGATGCCGGGCACGAAGACTGTGGAGGGCGGCGGCCGAAGCGGTATTGCACGCCACCGTGATCACTCGACATCCCTCTCCGACGAGCCAGTCGCTCACCAGCCGGCACCGATCCGCCACCGACTCCAGAGACCGCTCGCCATACGGGGCGGCGGCGTGATCGCCGACGTATATGAGGTCAGCGTCGGGAAGGCGCCGACGGATCTCCGCCAGCACCGTCAACCCCCCGACCCCGGAATCGAAAACTCCGATCATGTCGGCCGTATCTCAGCACGAACCGCGGCCGTTCCCGGTGTTAGCGTGCCCAGCCCGAGCCGAAGGAGGACCATGGATCTGACAGGTGCGGCCGTCATCGTCACGGGTGGAGCTTCCGGGTTGGGTGCGGCGACGGCCCGCAGACTGGCGGACGCGGGTGCCGTGGTGTGCGTCGTCGACGTCCAAACCGACCGGGGGCAGGCACTGGCGGACGAAATCGGGGGAGTGTTCGAAGTCGCCGACGTCACAGACGAAGCCGATGTGACCCGGGTGGTCGAAGTGGCATCAGAGGCCGCACCGCTTCGTGCTCTCGTCAATTGTGCCGGGATCGGGCCACCCGCCCGCACCATCGATCGAGATGGAAACCCCCACGGTCTCGACCAATACCGGCGGGTCATCGAAGTGAACCTGATCGGCACCTTCAACTGCATTCGCCTGGCAGCGGCGGCCATGGCAGCCCAACCCCCGGTCGACGACTACGGAAGTCGGGGAGCGATCGTCAATACCGCCTCGGTGGCAGCTTTCGAGGGCCAGATCGGCCAGGCGGCGTATTCGTCTTCCAAGGGGGGAGTGGTCGGCATGACGTTGCCCGTGGCCAGGGACCTGTCGTCGGTCGGGATACGAGTCAACACCATCGCTCCCGGCTTGTTCGACACTCCACTCCTGGCTGGTCTTCCCGAGCCGGCCCGTATGTCTCTCGGTGAGCAGGTGTTGTTCCCCAAACGACTCGGGCGGCCCGACGAGTACGCCGAGCTGGCGTATTTCCTCCTCACCCACGACTACATCAACGGGGAGACGGTTCGAATGGACGGCGGGATCCGGATGGGCCCGCGTTAGACGAACCGGCTGACCTGTCGCTTCAGACGGGCGAGGATGGCTCCCATTCCCCGGAGACGGAGCGGGGTCACGACCTCCTCCAGCCCCATCCCGATGTAGAAGTCGTTGGGCAGGTCGAGGATCTCCTGGGGCGTGACGCCTTGCAGTCCGTCGAGCAGCAGCCCGGCGAAGCCGCGCACCGTCGGCGATTCTGGCGGAGCCGAGAAGTACATCTGGACCCTCCCTGCGTCGTCTAGCTCCGTCGCCAGGAAGAAGGGGGTCTGGCACTCTTCGACCTGCTCGAGGAGGCTGGGATCGTCGGCGTAACGGGCCGGGAGCTCGGGCAGGCGGTTGGAGTAGTCGACCAGCGCGTCGAGACGGAATTGCTTGGGCGATGACGACAGAAGCTCGACGATGGTCTGGAGTCGGGGAGGTAGGGGCATCAGGGAGATTGTCCTACATGGGCCGGGTTTGCCCAACACGCGCTACGCTTTTGCACGCCACTATCTCGATAGTGGAAATTGGTAGATCGACATCCTTCGGGAGGATGACATGTCAGCACGCACCGACACGGAACCGCGCTTCAGCGAGTACGCCCATCCAGAACGTCTCGTGTCGACTGATTGGCTGGCCGAGCATCTCGACGACCCGGAGGTCGTGGTCGTGGAGTCGGACGAGGACGTGCTTCTCTACGAGACCGGCCATATCCCTGGTGCCGTCAAGATCGACTGGCACCAAGAGTTGAACGACCCGGTGATCCGGGACTACCTGAAGGCGGAGGATTTCGCAGCGCTCATGTCGGAGAAGGGCATCGCGCCCGATTCGACCGTGGTCTTCTACGGCGACAACTACAACTGGTGGGCCGCTTACGCCTTGTGGGTCTTCACTCTCTTCGGTCACGAAGACGTCCGCCTCCTGGACGGTGGTCGTCAGAAGTGGATCGAGGAGGGCCGGGAGATGACCACCGACAAGCCGGAGCGTCCCCGGACCGAGTATCCGGTACCCACCCGCGACGACAGCCAGATCCGCGCTTTCCTGGCCGACGCGCTCGAGCACTCCAAGAGCGGCCTTCCACTGGTCGACGTCCGGTCTCCCGAGGAGTATCGGGGTGAGCGGATGCACATGCCCGACTACCCGAACGAAGGTGCACTCCGCGGTGGTCACATTCCCGGAGCGGTCAACGTGCCTTGGAAGCGAGCCGCCAACGAGGACGGGACCTTCAAGTCGCGAGAGGAACTCGAAGAGATCTATCTAGGTGAGCAGGGATTGTCTCCCGACTCGGAGGTCATCGCCTACTGCCGGATCGGCGAGCGCTCCTCGCACACCTGGTTCGTCCTGACCCATCTGCTCGGGTTCGAGAACGTTAGGAACTACGACGGGTCCTGGACCGAATACGGCAACGCGGTGAGGGTCCCGGTAGAACGGTAAGGCACCGCCCCTCCGGCAATAGAACTCCCAAACCGGACGAAATCCCGGGAATAGGTGAGCGACAACGACGCTCGATCGCGACGGTCCTGTCGAATTGGAATCGAGACGAGTCGGCCGATCGACATCTTCTTCGAGGAGACCGAAAGGACCGACACAACGGATCACGCGTCGGCAGGGCCCCGTGTAAGCGCGCGGCTTCTCGTCGCGCCGGAGCCGACTTCCGTCTTCCGACTTCCGACTTCCGACTTCTCAGCCGAGGTCCGTCGCCAGCAGGTCCTCGATCGTCTCGCGACGCACCACGAGCCTCGCCCGGCCGTCTTCCACGAAGACGACGGGCGGTCGCAGCACTTTGTTGTAGTTGGAGCCCATCGAATGGCCGTAGGCGCCGGTCACGGGAGTCGCCAGAAGATCGCCGACGGCGATGTCCTCGGGAACCAGGGCATCCGGCACGAGGACATCGCCCGACTCGCAGTGCTTGCCGACCACCCGGACCCGTCGGGTTCGTTCCGCGGTGACGGCGCGGGGCAGGAACGCTTCGTAACCCGATCCGTAGAGGACCGGTCGAGGGTTGTCGCTCATGCCGCCGTCCACCGCCACGTAGGTGCGGACCCCTGGAATTTCCTTGATGGTTCCGACGCGATAGATCGTGACCGCGGCTGCCGCCACGATCGACCGGCCAGGCTCAGCCCAGATCCTGCCCTCGAAACCGGCGGTGCGGACACCGTCGTGGATGCTCTTGGACCAGTCGGTGATCGTGGGTGCAGTCTCTCCCTCCACATAGGGAACGCCCAGCCCGCCACCGATCGACATCTCGGTCAAACCTCGATCGACGGCATAGCGGGCGACGATGGCGGCGGCCTCGGCGAACGACTCCTCCCGGAACACCTGGGAACCGATGTGGGCATGGACGCCCACGAGATCCAGGAAGGGTGATTCGATCACCCGGTCGAGCGCCCGGTCGGCGGCGCCGGTCGACACGGTGAAACCGAACTTGCTGTCGTCGTGCCCGGTGCGGACGAACTCGTGAGTGTGTGCCTCGACTCCGGGGGTGATTCGCAACATGACCTTCGGCCGGGCACGGTCGGCCTCGAGCAGGCGTTCCAGGCGATCGATCTCGTCGAAAGAGTCGACCACGATCAGTCCGACCTCGGCATCCAAGGCCGCCCGCAGTTCTGCCTCGGACTTGTTGTTGCCGTGCATCACCAGGCGATCGCCGGGGACTCCGGCGGCCAGGGCGGTCGCCAGCTCGCCCAGTGTGGAGACATCGATCCGCATGCCTTCTTCGTAGACCAGAGCGGCGATCGCTCGGCAGAGAAACGCCTTGGCGGCGTAGACCGCGGTGTCGCCGAAGGCTTCCACCGCCTGGCGGCACCGTTCCCTGATGTGGGCGGTGTCGTAGACGAACAACGGTGTGCCAAATTCGGACACGAGGTCGTCGACGGCGAGGCCACCGACGGAGAGACCACCGGTTGCGGTGACCTCGGCCGTGTCGGGGAGCAGATGGAGAGGAAGCGCGGTCATCTGAGCGCCTCTTGCGTTGTCGGAGGTGTGAAGACGTCCGAATCGTGATGGGAAGTAGGGGAGGTGGGGCGGTACAAGAGCTGGCTTTCGTGGTCAGACGGGGTGAAAGAGTATCCAATCCGGAGTCGATTCGGACCCGAACGAGTAGTTGCGGCGAATTCCTGCCGAGGTCTATGCTCGCCCGCATAGCGCGGGTATCCCCGCGTCGTTGAATGCACCCAGAGAAGAGGGAAGAATCGATGACAGCAACGAGAAAGAAGGCGTCGTTCGTGCGCCTGCTCGCTCTGCTCGCCGTTCTCGCCCTCGTGGCCGCTGCTTGCTCCGGAGAGTCGGCAGATACCACGGCCGCGAGCGACGACACGGGAGACACGACGGCAGAGACGCCGGCCGAGACGACGCCGGACGACACCGGCGACACCACGCCCGATACGGATACGACCGAGGGCGGTGGAGGCGAAGGCGGTACGCTCGACACCTACACGCTCGGCATCTTCCAGGACGTCACCACCGACAACGTGTGGAACGCGCTGGATTCCGCCGGCAACTCGGTGTGGAACTCGTATTTCCTGCAGCCGACCTACGCCGCGCCGTACACGATCCAGTTGCCCGGCCTCGAGGTCCAGCCCTGGCTGGCCGAAGGCGAACTGCCCCCGGTGACCCAGGAAGGCGACGTGTGGGTGGGTGAGTTCACCCTCCGCAGCGACGCGCAGTGGTCGGACGGCGAGCCCATCACGGCCGAAGATGTGGCCTTCACCTGGGCCACGGCCGTCGAGTTCCAGCTCACCGCCAACTGGGAGGACTACGCCGACGCCGACATCGTCGAGAGTGTCGAGGCCGTCGATGATCAGACCGTCCGCGTCACTTTCAACTCGGAGCCCGGTCTGGCCATTTGGGGTCTCGGCAACAGTGTCCCGTTGATGCCGATCATGCCAGAGCACTTCTGGGGCCCGATCGTCGAGGAAGCCCGGAACTCCGACAACCCGCGCGACACATTGATCGCCGCTTCCGGCGCCGAGGCTCCAGCCGCCGGCTGGACGCAGTTCGCGGACAGGCAGGAGGGAAGCTTCGCGGCGACGACCGCCAACGAGAGCTATTTCGACCGCGGCAAGGAGATCACCTCCGGTGATGTGACCTACACCGACGGCCCTCACGCCCAGAACTTCCAGTTCCCGCTCTACGGCGGCCAGGACCAGGCCGTTCTGGCGCTGGCCAACGGTGAGGTGGACCTCCTCCTCAACCCGCTCGGCATGCAGCAGGGCTTCCGTGAGCAGGTCCAGGAGAACGAGGATCTGACCGCCGTTGTCAACCCGACCAACGGCTACCGGTTCCTGGCGTTCAACCACGCTCGGGCTCCGATGGACGACCCGGCATTCCGCGATGCCTTCTCGATCCTGATCAACAAGGAGTTCGTCACCGAGCAGCTCCTGCAGGGTGTGGCATTCCCGCTGTACGTCATCCTTCCGGAGGGCAACACCGCCTGGTACAACGAGGAAGTCGCTGCCCAGATCGCCGAGGAGCAGGGCGCCGGCCTCACCGACGACGAGCGGCGGGCCGAGGCCATCCGCATCCTCAAGGAAGCCGGCTATTCCTGGGAGTCCGCTCCGGGCTTCGCAGATGCCGACGGCAACGTCCAGGACGCACCGGGTGAGGGTCTGACCTTCACAGGCGGTTCGGGTCTGATCGATCCGGACGGCAACCCGGTGGAGCAGTTGGAGTTGATCCACCCGACTGCCGGCTACGACCCGCTCCGTGCGACCTTCGGCGGCTACATCGCCGGTGTCGCCCAGGAGATGGGTATCCCGGTCGTGTCGGTCCCGACCGACTTCAACCAGATCATCGCCACCGTGTTCGAGTTGGACGAGAACAACCAGTACACCTCGCCCTACGACATGTTCATCCTGGGCTACTCGCTCGGTAACCCGACCTTCCCGACGTTCCATCAGTCGTTCTTCGGGACGGACGCCAGCGACAACAACACCCAGTACTCGAACGAGGAGTTCGACGCTGCGGCCGCGGCCTTCGCCAGCGCTGCCAGCGTCGAGGAGGCGTACGAGGCCATGTGGGAGATGGAGCGACTCATCGCTCGCGACAAGCCCCATGTGCCGCTGTTCGACACGGGCATCCTGGAGTTCTACAACAACAGGGTGCAGTTCCCGTTCACCGAGACTCTGTCCGGGCTCCAGTTCGGTCAGGGCCTGCAGGGGGCTGTGACAGCCCGCTGATGGCTAGAGAGGGGGTGAGGGTTGGCTAGGGCCTCCCTCACCCCCTCTTCTCTAGAAGGGAAAACAGCGCCATGATCAAGTTCCTCGCTCGCCGCCTGGTCCAGATGGCGCTGTTGTTCGTGGTGTTTCTCAGCATCGTCTGGCTCCTGCTCCAGGCGATGCCGGGTGACATCTCGGACACCCTGGTCGGAAATCCCGACATCCCGCTCGAGCAACGCCTCGAGCTACGTGAGCGGCTCGGTCTGGACCGACCGCTACACGTCCAGTACTTCACCTATATCACCAACTTCTTCCAGGGGGAGATGGGAGCGAGCTTCAGCCGGTATCCCCAGGACGTTTCCACGGTCATCGCCCAGGCGCTGCCCCGCACCATCGTCCTGTTCCTGACCGCCACCCTGTTCGCCTTCTGGCTCGGGTTCAAGAGTGGCAAGCTCATCGCCTGGGGGCGAGGTAGCAAGGCCGAGCAGGGCTTCATCATCGGCGGCGTCTTCCTCCAGACGGTCTTCTATCCGTGGTTCGCGATCGTGATGATGTGGACGTTCGGATTCATGCTCGGCTGGTTTCCGATCAGCCGTTTCATCGACGCCCGCCTCTGGCAGGGCGCACCCTACAACGCCAACACCCTCTTCGGGCAGATGATCCTCTCGGCGCTGATCGTCACCCTGCTGTACGCCGTGGGTAGATGGCTGGTCAAGCGGTACGCCCGGTCGGTCGTGATCGAGACCCGCATGCGTCAGGCACTGGCGGTGTTGGCAGTCGGAGGTTTGATCCTGTTCTGGTTCGTGCATCCAGCCCGGACCTATGTCGCAGACATCGCGCACCACACGATGTTGCCGGTCATCACCCTCGGCCTGGTGGCGTTCGGTGCCACGATGTTGCTGACTCGAAGCGCCATGCTCGAGACGCTGGGGGAGGACTACATCCTCACGGCGCGCGCCAAGGGGCTCCCGGACCGGGCCATCCGCGACCGGCACGCCGCTCGCAACGCCATGCTTCCGGTCACGACTTCGCTGGTCCTGTCGATCGCTACCGTCATCGGCGGTGGAATCGTCACCGAATACGTCTTCAGTTGGCCCGGCATGGGCCAGCTCCTCCTCCAGGCCATAACGGTGTCCGACATCCCCCTCGCTGCCGGGATCCTGGCGGTGACCGGGGTCCTGGCGCTGATCGCCCACCTGGTGGCGGACATCCTCTACACCGTCCTCGACCCCCGGATCCGGATATCGTGAGAGCAAGCACATGAGCATCGACCAGCGAAGTGGTGAGCTAGAGACCCACCAGCAAGGTCTGGAGGCGGATGAGGCGGCCATCGGAGGGCACTCCATCACCTCGACACCCTTCTGGCGAGTGCGTCTGCGTCTGTTGCGGCGCTCCTTTCGTCAGAACTGGGCGCTGTTTCGTGAGAACCGGATGGGGATGTTCGGCCTCGGCCTCATCATGCTCTTCGCCATCATGGCGATCAGCCACCCCATCCTCATGGGATGGGTGTGGGATCCCGCCATCTACGATCCCAAGTCCGGCTACGACGCCGTTCTCACCGAGTTCACCGTTGTCGAAGAGGTGACCGACGAGGCCACCGAGATCGAACTCAACCAGGCCCGGCTCCAGCTCAACCCGACCATCGACGTGGGTGACGTGGTCCGGATCCCCACCCAGCCAGCCCCTCCCACCTTCAGTGGTGAGACTCCGCACTTTCTCGGGACCGACCATCAGGGTCGTGACATCCTCTCCCAACTGCTGTTCAGCACCAGAGCCGCGTTCTTTCTCGGCGCGGTGGCGGCCATAACCGCGGTCGTGATCGCCACCACGGTCGGTTCGGTTGCGGCCTATTTCGGCGGCTGGATCGACGGTGGCTTGATGCGGTTCGCCGATCTGATCCTGCTGATGCCACTGCTGCCGCTGCTGATCGTGGCCAGTGCCGCTTTCGACATCAACATGGTGATGCTCGGGATCATCATCGGCCTCTTGAACGGCTTC
>DATGPZ010000169.1:0-2024 GCA_035304485.1 Acidimicrobiia bacterium
AGATGAACTGAGCATCGGCGACGCCCTGGGTGTGGGTGTTGCGGAAATAGACCAGACCGGTCGACTCCCGATGCAGACCGATCGTGTCCTTGCCGTCCCCGTCGAAGTCGCCGACGAATGGCTTGTCACCGGGGTTCCCGAAGATGTAGGAGAACTCCGCGGCGCCGAGCCCACCGCCGTTCTTGCCCAGCTTGTTGATGATGTAGAAGCGTTGCTCGGAAGGGCGGTAGATCGAGACCGTGTCACATCCGTCCCCGTTGAAGTCGCCGGCGATGGGGACGTCACCGGGGTTTCCGAAGAAGAACGTGATGTCGGCAACTCCTTGCGTGTTCGAGTTCCGGAGATACACGAACCCATCGGATTGGCGATAGAGACCCGGTGTGGCCACGCCGTCACAATCCCAGTCGCCCATGAACGGATAATCGCCAGGATTCCCGAAGTAGAAGCTGGTGGTCAGCTGCGTCCGGGGATCCCGGAGGTGCCACTCGCCTGTCGTCACGTCGACGAGACCGATCCCGTCGCAGGCCGTGGACGGGTTGTAGACGGCCGTGTAGGTGGTCGGGGTTGCCGGTGCCGGGATCTCCTGAATCCTCGTTCCGCCGTTGGACCAATGACTGAACTGGAGCGTGCGGCCGCAGCGTTCCACGGTCGTCGGGGCAGCGAGGGAGATCCGCGAGCCGACGATCACGGTGTCGCTGAACGGGGTGGTCCCGGCGCCCACGTTGATCCCCTCGGGCTCGCTCTTCACGCTGATCTGAACCGTCTTGGGATCCAGTCTCACCGATGCCGTGCTCGACGAGTCCGGCCCCCAGCTGTCTTCCACCGTGAGACGCAGCTCGAGCCAACTCGGGTACTCGTGCTCGGGGGCCGACAGGCTTCCGGATTCCCCGACCGTGCTCCGCACGTGGTGCTCGTGACAGCTCCCGTCGTCGCCACAATGGTGGAGGATCACCGCCCAGTGCATCTGGCTCCCGGGGATCGTCCCGTCCTCATCGTCGAAGCCGGAGCCGGAGTAGGAGATGGTCTCACCCACGGCCCATCGGAACGACGAAGACGGCGTATGGATGGTGGCCTGGGGGACCGTGTTTGCCACCTGGATCACGATCGAGGTGCTGGAGCTGGCGCCGTCGATGTCGGTCACCCGCAGCCCGATGCGATGTGGCCCGGGGGTGAACTGTCTCGATACAACACCGTCCGTCTCGTCGTCGAACAGCCCGTCGTTGTCGAGGTCCCATGCGTACGTGAGTTCCTTGTTTTCGGGATCGATCGATCTGGTGCCGTCGAGAATCCACTCCAACTCGTTGTCCTCGGACTCCTCCGCATCGATCACGGCCGTGGGTGCGTCGTTTGCCCCGGTCCAGTTGAACCGGAAGATGTGACCCTTCATGATGCTGACGCCGTAGATCCGGCCGTCTGGTCCGGTCTCGAGGTCGACCGGTGTGATTCCTTCTGCGCCCTGAACCGTTGGTTCGAAATGGAAGACCGAAACCGTCGAGGGGTTCGGACGGCCGTCGGCGCCGGCCCGCATCACCCAGATGCAGCCTCGGGAGTAGTCGGCCCCGAAGAGCGCCCCGTCGTACTGGCTCGGGTAGGAGCTTCCGGTGTAGAAGGCGAGACCCGTGGTCGAGGAACTGGTGCGGGACATCTGTCCGGTCTCCGCGGGTGGGCAGTCGTCGTCCTCCGGGTGCTGGATGTCGCGGTTGTGCCGGTAGGCGAAGAACGGTGCGGTGACGGGCCCGTAGTCACCCGAGATCAGATCCTGGCACATGCCGAACCAGGCGTAGCCGTCCTGGGGAACCGGTCCCTCATAGCAAGGCCACCCGAAATTGAGCACCCCGGCTGTGGGATCGAGAATCCGGTTGATCTCCTCCCAGGTGTTGTATCCGACGTCTGCGATGTAGATCTCGTTGGTGCCCGGCCGGACTGTCATGCGGTAGGGGTTCCGCAAGCCGTGGGCCACTATCAGGCTCCCGATCGGATCGTCCGAGTCGCTCGGATTGTCGGGCAGGAGCAGGGTGTCGGGG
>DATGPZ010000170.1:0-2547 GCA_035304485.1 Acidimicrobiia bacterium
ACGTGGGTCTACGCATTGCCTTCTCGAAGGTCAACGACGCCTTGGGCACGCTCCCCGATTCTGTGCTGTGGACCAAGGCGCCGAAACCGGTGCTCGACGCCGTTGCCTACGGCCGCCCCATCGCCCGCCATAGCAGCCGCTTCAGCGGATGACCTCGCACCTTTTTTTGATGCGGCAATGGAAAAATGGCAATCTCGAACTCCAACTGAGTGAGGAGGTCTCCGGTTGGGTGATGAGACGTTGGTGGTGAGGGGGGCGGCAGTCCAGGCCGCGCCGGTGTTCCTAGATCGAGACGCAACAGTGGAGAAGGCAGTCGCCCTCATCGAGGAGGCCGGCAAAAACGGCGCCCAAATCGTCGGATTTCCCGAAGGGTATATCCCCGCTCATCCGATCTGGTTCCACTTCCATCCTGGTACCGACCGGCAGGCCACCGGCTTTTCGGTCGAGTTGTTCAGGAACTCTGTCGAGGTGCCGGGCCCGCATATCGACGTACTCGCCGAGGCAGCCAAACGGGCCGGCACCTATGTCGTCATGGGTGTGTGCGAGAAGCTGCCGGGCACCTTCGGTACGATGTACAACACGCAGGTCTTCATCAGCCCTACCGATGGGTACGTCGGCAAACACCAGAAGCTGGTTCCTACGGTCGGAGAGAGGCTCGTCCATGCTCCGGGGGGCCCCGATACGTTCGGTGTCTTCAATTCCCCCTTTGGTCCTGTGTCCGGATTGATGTGCGGAGAGAACTCCAATCCTCTCGCCATCTCGGCGCTGACTGCCGACGCCACACGCATCCACGTGATGGCCTGGCCCAATCATTTCCCCAAGATCTCGGTACCGATGCCCGAGATATCACTCACGGCCGCCAGAGCCTTCGCCCAGATGTCGAAGGCGTGGGTCATCAGCTCATCCGGAGTGGTCGACGATCGGATCCGTGACATGCTTCCCCATTCAGACGAGGACCGCGAGATCCTGACCCGCGAGGAGCTGACAGGTGGATCCTGCATAGTCGCACCCGACACACGCATCATTGCGGGACCTGCGATAGGGAGTGAGGAAACCATCCTCTATGCCGACATGGATCTGGACGTAGGTATACGCATGAAGCTGCGCCACGACCTCACCGGACACTACAACCGACCCGATGTCTTCCGGCTCCTGATCAACAAGAATCCGTCACCGTTGGTGCACCGGGTACCCGGAGGTTCGATGGCTACTCCGTCGCTCGAGGTCCCAACCCCACCGGCGCTCGCCTGGGCCGAAACGGGTGAGACCGACATCGAGCAAACCCCTGGAGGCTGACCCACTCGACGGTCCTAGCCTTTGGAAAAGATGACCCCGGTCGGAAGGCGATCCTCGTCGGATCTATCGCCACACGGCGTCGGTCAACATGTGTTCGCACTTGGGCCGCCCTCGAGAGAATCGTGATGAGGCCTCGAGCAACGCTGGCTGCGTCATGCCCGGGCACACAAGGCACTCTCCTCCGCTCTGGCAAGCCTGGGCCTAGAACGCCTGTTCCAGCGGACGAAGCGCTACACGACACCAGAGGAGGGTTGACCGGGGAGTTCCCGGATGAAAGCACTTGTCCAACCAGTTCTCCCGGCCCGATCGGAGGGCTCGAGACAGCGAGCCGGACCGGGGGACCCGACGGGCCAAGTGAGGTAGCACTGTCCAGAGCTCCGGGGGTGAGACTCGAACTCACAACCAACGGATTAACAGTCCGCTGCTCTGCCGATTGAGCTACCCCGGATAGAGGCAACGGCCGACTTCGAGCCAGGGACGGAGTCGAGGATCGAGCCGGACGGCGCGGCCACATGGTACCAGCCCGATCACCGGGG
This sequence comes from Acidimicrobiia bacterium, assembly GCA_035304485.1. Lineage (GTDB taxonomy): Bacteria > Actinomycetota > Acidimicrobiia > Spongiisociales > ZC4RG35 > ZC4RG17. Next base: position 1,833 of record DATGPZ010000170.1, read on the forward strand.
CCGGAAAGTTCCTCAGCGTCGGATGCGGGCGCCTTGTTCTTCGGTCACGACGTGCGTGACCGGGACCGACAGTTCCCGTTCCAGGCGGCTCATCACGTCCATCCGAACCCACCGGGACGCCTTCAGCGGCAGGGTCGACACGATGACGTGGTCCCATCGAGACCGGTTGAAGGCATCGGTCACCGCATACACGGGGTTGGCGTCGCCGACCGAGACCTCGCTCAGCTCGATGCCGGCTTCGGCGAATCGCTGGGCGGCCCGCTCACCGGCTTCTGCCGCCACCGTCCGGGCCTCACCGTGGGTCCACGAGCCCAGGTGCGATACGTGGGTCGCGGGTACCACGAGGGCGAATTCGGCGTCCGGCTCCCGCCGGTGGATCGCCTTCGCCGTTTCGACGAGTTCGGGACTGTCGGCCGTTTGGTGGGCAACGATCAGGTATCTCGTCACAGGTCCCTCCTATGACGACTCTACGCAGATCGCTGGGCCAATGGTTCGTCAGGAAACGCGGCCGTCGCCCCGGTCGTCGTCGGCTACGGCCCGCAGGCCCTTGCCCCCTGCGGACAGTCCCCCAGCTACGGCATGTCGGCCGGCATCGACCAGTCCGACTGCCTGGTCGGTGAGCTGAGCCACCGCCGGATGGCCTCGCAACTCTCTCGTCTTCCGGACGATCTGCTCGTACCGCTCCCGTCCGGCCCGGGCGCCGAGCACGTAACCG
>DATGPZ010000171.1:0-2493 GCA_035304485.1 Acidimicrobiia bacterium
GAGTTCGCCTTCCTCGTACCGCTTCTGATACTGCTCCTCTGCGGCATCATCGAGGTCGGCTGGCTGTTCACCCAGAACCTCGACGTCCGCCACGGCGCCGCCGAAGCTGCCCGGTTGGCCGCCGTCGACGGTGAGATCGACACCGTCTGTGAACGACTCGATGTGGCCGCGTCCGGAGCGAGAGTCACCTTCGAACGAGACAGCAACGACGTCGGTTCCGAGGTCCGGGCCACGGTCGAGTCCCCCGCCCAGACCCTGACAGGGATCCTCGATTGGGCGTTTCCGTCGTCGATGAAACTCACACACACGGCGAGAGTGCGGCTCGAGCAGCAGGATCCGGTATGGAGCCCCAAGACCGTGACGTGCTGAGGGCGGACCTGCACTCCGAACGCGGTGCCACCGCCATCATCGTGGCAAGCGCGATGCTCGTGCTCCTCGGCTTCGCCGCCTTCGCCGTAGACATCAGCGCCGCACGCAACGAACAGCGGTTGGATCAGGCAGCGGCCGATGCCGCCGCTCTGGCCGGTGCCGTCGAGTTCTTACGGGGCGGCAGGCCCAGCGACGCCGCCGCTGCGATCGTCGACTACGCCGAGAAGAACCTAGGCCGCACGATTGAACAGGCCGACTGGGGCGCCTGCACCGATACCGGTGAGTTGGATCCGTCGACTCACGATCTGAGTATTCCGCCCAGATCGTCGTGTATCAGCTTTGGCCCGAACGACGATGGCGATCCGTATGCCATGATTCGAGTACGCCTCCCGAATCAGGAAACCGCCACCACCTTCGGGCGCGCCTTGGGAGTCCAAGGGGTCGAGACCTTCGCGGCTGCCGAGGTGACCATCACCCGGACAATCGACCTCCAACTGTTCCCCGCCGGCGTCGCCTCCACCGCCGATGTCGGTGACCTGTATTGCTTGGGGACGGGAACGTCCGATGCCGAGCGCTGCAACGGCGCTGCGCTAGAGATGACCGCGTTCGATCCGTGCGTTTCGATGTCGGTTGGCCTCCGAGACGGCGTCGACGCCCTGACAGGGACGTACTCGGGAGACGTAAGGCCGCTTTGCGGCACTCAGCCGTATCCCAACGCGGTCGCCGACACGGTCATCGTGGATTCAGGCGACCTCATGAGTGGTCTCGTCAATGGTCGACTAGACGTGTCGTCGAGCGGCGCCCTAATCGACGGTAACCACATCGAGAACCGCCCGCTGTGGGAGTACATCGACACTTCCGTTGCGCTCGGCTCGTGTCTCGATGCTGCCGCCGGGCCTCCGACCGCCAACGACACGGACGACGACATGGACTTCGAGGACGCCCGAGGCGACCTCGCCGCCTGCCTGAACAGCAACCCGCCCGACGGTCTGTTCGTGCCGGGTATTTACAACAGCCCGCGCTTCGTCCTTCTCCCAATGCTCACCGCCGGAGATCTGATCGTGGGCTATCTGCCGGCATACCTCGACTCCATCTGGACCGACCACGGCGCGTGCGCCGGCGGCTTCGAGGAGAGCACGGGCAACTGGTGCCGCCACGATCCGGGACGCGTCGGGTCGAGTGACCAGCCGGCAAAATCGGTGAGCCTCAGGTTGCTCTCGTGCGATGTGCTGCCGGACCAGGGGATGGACGGCGCAGAGAAGTGCATGAAGGTCCCCGGGCCCTCGCCCGGCAGCGAGGTAGCCGTCTTCTTCGAGTTCGCGCTCAGCGGCTGAAGCCTCCGCCGTTTGGGACCAAAGACCTCTCCAGATCCCTCCTCGGGCGCCGATGATCTGTGGGTAAGGCATTCGATCGGTAGAGCGACCCAACCTCCATCGCCTACCGACTACGGGGAAAGGGCACCTTGTTTCCGCTCGCGTCAACCAATCACTCCCAGCGCGGGGCCACCGTGGTCGAATATGCCCTGGTGGCGCCACTCCTCTTTCTCCTCCTCTTCGGGGTGATCGAGTTCGGCCGTGGCATCGCCACCTACTCGGCGACCTCCACCGCCGCCCGCGAGGCCGCCCGCTATGCGACGGCCGTCGGCGAGAGCCCCTACAGCCTCGGCGTTCCTCGATACGCCGACTGCGACGGCATCCGCCGAGCCGCCGAAGCCAAGGCTGTGATGCTCGACTGGGACCGCACCGATATCACCATCAGCTACGACACAGGGCCCGGCACGCCCGTGAAGTCGACGTGCGGAGGCACACCTTCTCCCACGGAAGGGACCGTTCTGAGCGGCGACCGGGTCGTCGTGGAGGTGACCACCGAGTTCACCTCCCCTATCCCTCTCATCTCCAAGATCGTCGGGACGTTCGACATCACATCCGAGCAGGCCCGGACCGTCTTCAAGGGGGAGATCAGTGGCTGACAGGCGGCCCGAACGAGGAGCGGCGGCCGTCGAGATGGCCTTCGTGGCGATGTTTCTGATCCTCCTCGTGACAGGCGTGGCCGACCTGGGCCGGGCGATCTTCACCTACATCGGCGTCCAGGAAGCCGCCGAAGAGGGGACGATGTACGCCTCCT
>DATGPZ010000172.1:0-7485 GCA_035304485.1 Acidimicrobiia bacterium
CTCGAGCATGAACTACCTGGCACATTGCTGTCGCTTGGTCGATCTCACCGCTATGCCGTGGTGACTCAACGGGATGCCTGGGCCTCGGGCTACTCCGCGATCCAGACTGTCACTACCACCGAACTCCTTGGCCTCGTCTACCTGTGCGGATCGGACTAATCACTGCGGCTCGTGAGGAGGAGATGGATGCCCAGGCCCACCATGGCGAAGCCACCGGCTCCCCCATCAACTACAATCGTCGCCGGGACGAAGCGAGCCACTGACGGGCGGTCCCGGCGGCCAGAGCCCAGACGGAATCCGACACGAGGGCGATGCCTATGAACAGCAGCCCGAGCATCCCCATCTGCACCCCGGCCGGCGATGTTCCCTGCGACACGAACTGGGGCAGGATGGCTGAGAAGAACACGATCGACTTCGGATTGGTGGCGCCTACCACGAATCCTTCGAGGAGGATCGACCGGCCGTTGTTCGTAGTGGCCGTGTCGTCGATGGCGTGGCTCATGGCTCTCCGCCCGCGGATCGCCGAGATGCCCAGCCACACGAGGTAGGCCGACCCGGCCACCTTCACGAGCTCGAAGGCGAACGCCGACCGTTCCACGATCACACCCAGACCGAGTGCTGTCATGACGACTTGCAGGTAGACGCCGGCCGCGTTGCCGACGACGGTCAGGAGGGCTGCCCGCCGTCCGAGCGCCACCGCCCGGCTCACGACGAACATCACGCTCGGTCCGGGGATCGCGATCAGCACGAACGACAGTGCGGCGAAAGCGACCAGCGAATCGAAAGACGGCATGGTCCATTCTCGCATGTGCCGTATGGCCGTCGTTCAGGGAAGACGCCAACGCGTGAGGTCAGCATCCGGCTGATAGAGGCTCAGCAAGTCCATCAAGTCGTCGGTAGCCCTGTCCACCGCCTCGGCGGCGTTGTCGTGCAAGGCCTCGATCACGAACAGGCAACGAGTCGTGTCCGGACCGGTGGCGCTCTGCGCGCTCTGTCGCCAACACCACCGCCGGGCGTGTACCCGTCCTGCGTCATCGGTGAACACCACCTCGCCCGGTTCGGGATGAGCGGTTTCGGACGATCCGAGATCATCGAAAGGCTCGGAGCCGTTCGCGTAGCGGACCGTGATTCTGCCGGATATGCCGTCGAGGTCGATGACGGCCACCGGAACGGCGTGTCTGATCGACACCAGGTTGCCGAGGTCGACCAGAGTGCTGATGGATGGGATGTCTCCTTGTTTCGTCAGGCGGCGCAACAGGGCCTCGGACGCATTCCGGTACTGGGTGGGCTTCGCCCCGAACCGGCTGAAGGCGCGTCGCCAGGCTGAGATGGACGGCAAATCCGCGAGGGGTGTGTCGGCCAGCCGCTGCCTCACCGACTTCTGCTCGGACCGGTAGCGGCTCGTCAGGTCGTCTGGAGAAGTCCGATTCTCGAGTCCGTCGGCGTGGATCACACCTGCCTGGATCGAAGGAAATTCGGCGAGAATGTCGGAGTGGTAGGCGAAGAAGTCCATCTCGTCAAAGGAGCCAGTCGATCAGGAGATATCCTGCCAGACCAGCGGCCAACGTCACGAGCATCGAACGGCGGCGGAAGGTCAGGAGAGCACAGGCCGCCGCCCCCAACAGAGCCGGGTCCGTTGGGCCGGTCTCGGCGCTCATCACCGTATATGCGGCTAGGGCGGCGAAGAGGGGAGCCGGCAACCGATCGACCACCTCTGCCGTCCTTCCCGCAGGGGGAGGCAGGAGGGCCATCGCTGCCACCCGGCTGATGTACGTGATGGCGGCGACCAGGAGGAGTGTGAGCAAGCTCATCCTCGACTCCCCACGACCGCCGTGACGATGGCGACCCCAATCGCTCCCAAGGCGCCGGCTTCGGGCCAAAGCAGCAACAGGGCGACGGTGCCGGAGGCGGCGGCTACCGACCGGATGACGTCGAGTCGTCCAGAGGCAGCCAGTGCGGTCAGACCGATGAATAGGACTGGAAACAACGCCTCGGCCAGGGGGCCGACTCCGGGAAGTGAACCGCCGGCCATCCCGATGCCGGTTCCTCCCACCCAGGCCAGATAGGCGATGCCGCCGCTGACGAGCAGCGTTCGCTCGGGAGGTTGGTCGAAGGCAACCGTGAGCCCGGCCGTTTCATCGATCAGGAACCACGACAGGAGGCCGCGCTGAACGCGTCCCGACGTCATTCGTGCCCTCACCATGGCACCTAGGGGAAGATGTCGAATGGCCAACAGGGTGGTGGTACCGACGATGGCGGTCTCGCTCGCCCCGCTGCCTGCGAGAGCGACCATCGCGAACTGGGCGGAGCCCGAGAAGACGATGGCCGAGCTCAACAAAGTGCGCCAACCACCCAGGATCGGGGTGGCCGAGGCGCCATAGATGATGCCGAAGGCGACTATGGCGAGCCCGACGGAGGTCGTTGCGGCGGTGATGTCCCGTCTGCTGGGCATCGTGTGGACAATAGAGAGCGTCGGCGTCATGCCTACAGCCGCTTCGCGCGAACTGGACTGCTCCGGACCCGGAAGCGGCGGTCGCTCAGTGCGTCACTGGTACGTCTGACGCACCCGGGTCCAGGCCATGTCGGTCGCGATCGAAACGATCATCGCCAGAGACCGGAAGAAGACCACGAGTGAGACGACGGTGAACGCCACCATCGCCATGGGCGGCAGGTAGGTGGCGGCCAGGGACATGGCTCCCAGGGCGATGAGGGCCGTGCAGCCGTGGATCCAGAACGTACGGATGCGGCGTCGTCGAAAATGGTCGCGAATGGCGATGTGCTTCAGGGCCGCCAGAGAGGCCGAGGTGGCCACGACCTGCGGCACCGAGCCGTCCTCGTCGCTGGCCATGGTCAGAGCCCAGAGCCGCGGGGCGACACGCTCGATCTGGTAGTTCCCCCAGTTCCAGCCGCTCGGGCTCTTCACCCACTGCGATCTCGGCATCGGCTCGCCTCCATCCGGCGATGGTCCCACCGAAGAGCCTATCGGACCGCTGCCACAGGTGCTTTCCGGATCGTACGAGAGAGGGGCCGTGCTACCATGCCGGGGTCGGACTGTCATGCCTCAGGCCACCGTCCGACGCTCCCGAACCTCGGCCGATTCGTCGGTCCTGTGTTCCGACAAGTGAAGAATCTGCGCCCGTAGCTCAATTGGATAGAGCGTCTGACTACGGATCAGAAGGTTAGGGGTTCGAGTCCTCTCGGGCGCGCAGACGAGAACCTCTGCGATTGCGGAGGTTCTCGGCGCGTTTCGACCTCATCGGCTGGGCGCATGGCGCTCGACCTTCTATGCTCCGTCCCCGTTCGAGCACCGGGGGTGGTCATTGAGTTCAGCTACGGCACGCAGGGTGGTCGCGTTCGCCCTGGCAATACTTGCAATCAGCGCCTGCGACAGCGGAGATGGTTCGAGTTCGGATTCGACGAGGAGCACGGCATCTCCCGACACCACGACAACGACATCGACGGCCACTCCTACGAGCACCACGACGACGACAGTCCTGCCGACCAGCACGACCCAGCCTGAGGAATCCCATCCATTCGATTGGCGCTTGCTCGAGGTCGCTGAATTCGAGAGCCGGGAGAAGGGCGGCGGATTCGGGTCCATCCTCACCACCCCGGCGGGGACGTGGCTGGTCGGCGGATCGATCAACGACGCCGAAGGCGTTCCCCGTCCGGTGGTATGGATCTCGGAGGACACCTTCGAGTGGGAGATGAGAGAGCTCCCTGATCCAGGTTCGGGAGCGTGGGTGTTCACCGGCGCCTGGTCGGGTGACGTCGGCTTGATGACGGGGAACAGGGCGGCGCCCGAACGGGAAGCCGGTGTTGCGTTGTGGCTGCTGGATGCCACAGGCGAGGCCGAGCTCGTGCAGAGCGACGTCTTCCCTGCCGACCTGACGATCCTCGAGGCTTCGGCTCAGCCACCGTTTGGGTTCGTGATCGTCGGCCGGTCCAACGACGAACTCGTCCTGTTTCGCTCTCCCAACGGTCGGGACTGGACATCGGACACGTCGACACCAGAGCTGCTCGCCGGGTTGAACGACCCGCGGCTGGTGACTCTTGCCTTTGGAGATCTGGGCCTACTGGCGGTGATCCTGGACGAGCGCGGCCAGAAGGACATCGGGGTCCTCCTGTTGGATCGCGGCAACGGGTTCGAGGAGGTGGCTCGGTTGGAGGACAGCGCCGACGTCGACCTCTACGGAGCGGTGGTGACGGGTGCCCAGTTCCAGGTGTACGGAGCGGTCCGGAACGGTCCCTCCTATGAGAGCTACATCTGGGCGTCGGGAGACGGCATCGAATGGGAGGGTTTCTCGCCTTCGGTTTCGATCGCTGACACCCACACGTCTTACAACACCTACGGAAGTGGGTTCATGAATGCCGTCAGATCCACCGACGGCCTGGTCGGGGTGGTGTTCGATGCTGCTTCCTATTTGTTCGTGGGGTCTGAGCAGGGAACCGACTGGAGCGAGATTCCGATCGAGGGCGATGTCCTCGATACCGACGTTCCTCATCCCGAGGAGATGGCGGCGGCAGGCGGGATCGTGCTGGCGGCGTCGACCGATACGGCCGGACCGGTTCTGTATCGGATTGCCGAGGGGCGAGCCACCCAGATCGTGGACGACGTTCTTCCGGCCCCCGAGGAGTTGCTGACTGCGACGGACTCGATCGTGGCCGGGGACAGGGTCATGGTCACTACCAGCCGAGTCAAGCTGGATCGTGATCTCGCCGCGACGCCGGAGCGCTCGTCCCAAGTTGTCGCGGTCGGCCTCGACGGAGAAGTGGAGGCCAGTGACCCAGTCGAAGACCTGTACATGTCTGGTGTCACAGTGACGGAGGACGGCGGCATTGTGGTCTCTGGTTACGAGCGATTCATCACTCGATTCCTCCGTGACGGGACTGTCGACCCGAAAGCCTGGTGGGGAGAGAGCCTGTCGGATCTGTCGGAGGTGGGCACCGGCAGCCCGCCGGAGGAGACCACCAAGCGCATCATGGCGGTGGCGGCGATCGACACCGGAGTCGTCGGATTCGGGTCCTACTTCCCGGAGTCGGGTATCTCTGCACCGATCTTTTGGTACAGCGAAGATGGCACGGGGTGGGTACAGATCGACGCGCCGGAAGACCGATCCACGCTCAACCTGACGGCCATCGACCTATGCGGGTTGCCGGGGGGCGGGGCGATGGCGATCGGTGAGTTCCAAACCGATTCCGGTGCCGTCCCCGGAGTTTGGGTGACCTCCGACGGGCACTCTTGGAGCCTCACGTCCTCCGATCCCAGCGCCTTCGGATCGGACGAGCAGGTGAGCTTCGAATCCTGTGTCGGGGGCGATGAGAAAACCCTGATCCTCGGTTCCTCGGGGTCGCCATTGACCGCTACTGCGTGGGAGACGACCGACGGGACTACCTTCACGCCTCTCGACTTGCCCGAGCTGGGAGAGGCGAGTGAGTGGTTGACCGCAGCTCTTGGCCCCGACGGCTCGCTGTACATGTTGGGGTCGCGCCGGGTCGGGAGCATCTTCGAGAATGAACTGGTGGTCGTGAGCCCGGACGGCACCGCGGATGTGCACAGTCTTTGGGTGGAGCCCCTGCTCGGCCCCATCGGCTCTGTGAGCTTCGACGGTTTGCACGTGATCGACTCCGACCTGGTTCTGGTCGGGAGTGCGGCCGGGAACATCCAGGTCTGGACAGCGCCGATTCCCTGACTGGCCGCTCGGTCGGACACAACGAAAAACACGAGAGGCTGCCCTGGTCGGTTTCCGACTCGGTGTCTGAATGGTCTCGACTCGCTGTCGGGGCGACGGCTCCATAGGTTCGCGGCTTCGCGTCGTTCAACCGATGAAGCTGACCTCGATCTCGTTCGCCCATCCTCAGGTGCCTGCTGTCCGGCGGGCGAGCTTGACGATTTCCGGCGACGAGTTGCACCGGGCCCATAGGCGCCTGGCAGAGACAGGGTTGAGTGCGTTCGTGCTCTCGACCTGTCTCCGTGTCGAGGTGGCGGTGGCCGGAGACGTCGACGCGGCATCGTCGGTGCTCGCAGTGCTGTTCGGCGAAGCGACCTCTCCCCACGAAGGAAAGGTCCGTCAGGACGAATCCGTGTTCGACCATCTCTGTCGAGTCGCGGCGGGTCTCGAATCGCCGGTCGTCGGTGAGCGGGAGATCTTCGCCCAGTTCCGCCAAGCGGTCGAAGCATTCGACCTGGAGCATGCCCCGACGCAAGCACTGGAGCCCGTCTTGGCGCGGGTCCTGGGTGTAGCCCGGACGGTTCGGAGACGGCTGGCTGAACCCCCCGAGGGATCGCTCGGAGCTATCGCCGCAGAGCGAGTGACGGCGTTCAGGGAGGTAGCGGTTCTCGGTGCCGGAGCGATGGCGCGTGCCGCCACCACCGCCTTGTCGGAACTCGATGTGAGCGTCTTCTCCCGTCGGCCGGTCGTCGTCGACCGCCGGCCCAGCCGAACGTGGTCCGAGGTCGCGGAGGCTTTTGGCTATCCGGCGGTGGTCGTCGCGGTCCCGGTGGCGGCGGACCTCCTCCCCTGGACCCAGATCGAAGGGGTCCTGGACCGGCGGGATGAGCCGGTCCAGGTGGTGGACCTCGGCATGCCGCCGCTACCCGAAGCGATAGCGGGTCATCCAGCCGTCCGCTACGTCGGTATCGACGACCTCGCCAGCAGCGCCGCCGCGCCTGTACCTCGAACGGCCGATTCGATGCTCGCTACCGAAGCGGGGAAGGCTTGGCGGCGGCTCGCCATCGACGACCGTGTCGGCTCGGTGATCGCCGGGCTCATGGAGCAAGCCGATTCCGCGGTCAGCGACGAGGTGCGGCGATTCAGCCGGCGCATCGCCACCGCCGATGATCCGGAGCCGATCCTGCGTCAGCTGGCCCACACCGTCGCCAGGCGGATCCTCCACGGACCGGTCTCCTACATGGCCTCGTCCGATCGGCCAGATGCGACCGAGGTCCTGGCCGAAGCTTTCGGGGTAGAGCTGTGAGCGAGATTCGACTCGCTACCCGGCGCTCTGCCCTCGCCCTGGCTCAAGCTCGGCGGATCGGGGAGAAGATCGAGGCCGAGGCCGGTATGCCGGTCCGCCTCGTGGAGGTGGAGACGACCGGTGATGCAGACAAGAACAGCCCGATCACCCATCTGACCGAGGTGGGTGCGTTCGTGAGCGCCGTGAGGACGGCGGTCATCGAGGGACGCGCCGACGTCGCCGTCCATTCCCTCAAGGACTTGCCTGTCGAGGGTCCCGACGACTTCGTGTTGGGGTTTCCGGAACGCGAGAAGCCCAACGACGTGCTGGTGGGACTGCCCATCGACGAACTCGGGCCAGGCACGACCGTCGGCACCGGAAGCCCACGCCGCAGCGCGCAACTGCTCCAGATGAGACCCGACCTGGAGGTCGTTGCCATCCGCGGGAACGTCGACACTCGGTTGGAGAAGGTGGCAGCGGGCGACCCGATGGCAGCGGTTCTGGCCGAGGCTGGGCTGGTTCGTATGG
>DATGPZ010000173.1:0-11516 GCA_035304485.1 Acidimicrobiia bacterium
CATGCCGGAGGGTCGCCAACGCTGGATTCTGGCGATCGTCGCCGTACTGCTCCTCGGCGTAGGAGTGGCGGCCGCGCTCGTCTACAACACCTGGCGTGACGTGGGACGGGTGGACATCGAGCGCCTCGACTCCGCCGCACCCCCCGAGCAGGAAGACCAGGAAGGACCCGACGCCACCGCCGTCCCCGAGTTTCGGCTTCCTCCGGTTCCCTCCGCCCACGACGGCATCGACACCATCCTCCTGGTGGGCTCCGACGAGCGGGGTTCCTCCGACGATCTGACCCAGTTCGGCAAGTTCGAAGGCGTCCGGGCGGACGTCTTGATGCTCCTCATCCGACCCCGCAACAACGAGGAGAACTCGGCCCTCGTCTCCCTACCGCGGGACCTCTGGGTCTCCACCCCCTGCGGACAGACCCGTATCAACGAGACGCTGGAGGGCTGTGACGACATGAACGGGGAGTCCACCCTCCTCGCCACCGTCGAGTCTCTCACCGGCCTCGGCGTCGACCATTTCGCCATGGTCGACATGAGCGGCTTCCAGCATGTCGTGGACGAGATCGGAGGCTACGACATCTGCCTCGAGCGTCCGGTTCGAGACGAACGAGCCAAGCTCGACCTCCCCGCCGGCTGCCAGACCCTCGACGGCAGCCAGACGCTCGCCTGGCTCCGGAGCCGGTCGACCCTCGAACAGACCGAAGACGGACGTTGGGTCGTGATGTCGGGCGTCAGCGATCTCACCCGCAACGAGCGCCAGCGTGACTTCCTCATCGACATGCTCGGCCGCCTCAGCAACCTCTCCGATCCACAGGACGCCCTGAACGTCGCCCAGTCGGTGGCGCCGTACGTCACCGTCGACTCCGAACTGGGTCTCAGCCAGGCGGTATCTCTGGCCTGGACGATGCGAGGCCTGGATGACTCGGTCACGGAGATTCCGATCCCGGTCGAGGACTACACCACCCAGGGCGGTGCCCAGGTGCTGGTAGCGGCCGTGGACATCGAATCGGTCATCGCCGATGCCGTTGCGGTGGAAACGGTCGGCGAGGCCTCCCGGCGCAACGCAGGCTGAAAGCCCCTTGCTGCGGGGTTAAGCTCCGGATGGAAGGCCAACGAGGAGTGACATGAACATCGTCGTGGGGTACGTGAACACCCCGGAAGGCGAGGCAGCCGTCGAGTATGGGATCGCCGAGGCCAAGCTCCGCGGCGCCAAACTGGTGGTGGTCCATTCCATGGTCGGCGGTGACCGAGACGACCCCGAGGACTATCGCCGCAGCGCCGAGGCGATGGAAGCCGTCCACGAGCGACTCCATTCCGAGGGAATCGAGCACTGCACTCACGAATTCGTCCGCGGCCAGCAACCCGTTCAGGACCTGATGGCGGCAGTGGACGACCACGACGCCCGGATGATCATCATCGGCATCCGCACCCGGTCCGCCACCGGCAAGTTCCTCCTCGGTTCCAACGCCCTCGAGATCCTGCACGACGCCAAGGTTCCGGTCGTGTGCGTGAAGAGGGACGCCGCAGCAGTCATCGCCGACGACTCTGCAGCAGCCCAGTGACCCCTACCACCAGGACGGTGGCGAGGAACAACAGGTAGATCACCCCCGACGGACTCGACCAGTCGAAGTCGGCCGGAAAACGAATCAGCGCCCAGATCTGCAGCACCCCCAGTCCCGTGTAGGCGAGGGCGGCGGGCCGTAGGCGGCGGAAGCAGTTCTCCAGCACGGCGTGACCCGCCGCCACGCCGAGGCTCAGCACCCACGCTCCGACGGCCCTCCCGGTGAGTGGTGTGAGCTCCCACGGCCAAGCCACCGAAACGGGCGCGGCGAGCAGCGCGATCCCCATCCCGGTGAAGCTCACCGCCTGGATCGCGGTCAGCGTCCTCACCCAGCCCGCCAGAGGAACGGCCCGAGGCGGGTCGCCTCCCGGTTGGCGTGTTTGCACGAGCCAGAGGACCGCCATGATCACCGGGACCAGGGCGTAGATGCCGATCCAGACCCAGGTGACGAATCGGGTTCCGAGCTCGAACTCGGAACCCAGGTGGAACCGGTCCAAGTGGACGAGCGTGACGATCAGGGTGACCGTGGTGAACACGAACACCGTGGGCACCGCGATCCTGGCGTTCGCCCACAGCCGTTCCCGGGCAGCGCCGAACTGGAACAACACACTCGCCCAGTAGGACGCACCGAGGAAGGAGGCGGTCAGCGGTGGTTCGATCGTCCAGGCGAAGAAGCGGTCGGTGCGCTCGGAGAAGACGAAGAGCTGGATGCCGGCCAGCGCGACGAGGACACCGGCCGCCATCAGCATCCGGCGCATTCCAGGAGTGAGACGGCGCTCCACGCCGGCGACGTTCGACTCGACCATTCGGCTCGCCCTTCCAGCTCGTGCCCGGGACGATGCTACGCGCCGGGGAGGAGCGGCGGAGGGGAATTGCGGGTGCCGGTCGGGAGCGGCCCATCCCATTTCTCGACCCGCACCAGGCAGGTGTGGGCGGACGGTCCTTGAGCGAGCCCGGACGTGCCGACGTCTCTCGTCAGCACATTCGGATTGCCCGCCACATCGAGCGATGCCGGGTCGGAGGGATCGAGGGGGTCGAACCAGGCACCGGTCGCCAGCTCCACGACCCCCCGCATCACGCCGTCGTCGATGGTGACCCCGGCCAGGGTGGAGCCTCTGTCGTTGTGCACCCGGGCGATGTCCCCGTTGTGGAGCCCTCGGTCTCGGGCGTCGTCGGGATGGAGGCGAAGCGGCTCCAGGCCGGCCACCTTCTGTTGCCGGCTGGTGCGGCCGTGGTCGAGTTGGGAGTGGAGGCGGGAACGCGGCTGGTTGGAGATCAGATGGAGCTGGTCGGGCTCGGCTCTGCCCAACCACTCCTCCGGCTCGAGCCAGGCCGGATGGGGCGGGCACCCCTCCGGCTCGACGGCCTCGATTCGCTCGGACCACAGCTCGATCCGCCCGGAGGGTGTGGGGAGCCGGTTGAGATCGGGATCCGCCCGGAAGCGTTCCAAGAGGATCAGTTCGCTCTCGGGACGAGGCGGCTGGCGGTGATATCCCTTCTCCCAGAACTCCTCGAACGAGGGTGCCTCCGGATCGCGCTTCTCGACTCGTTGCCACAGCCAGCGCAGCCACTCCCGCTCCGAGCGCCCTTCGGTGAAGGCTTCCGCGACTCCCAGCCGGGCAGCGAGCGCGGCGAATATCTCGTGGTCCGAGCGCGCCTCGCCCACCGGCGGGACCACTCGGTGCATGGCGACGAGATGATCGTCGGCGGGTGAGCCCCCGATGTCCTCGCGTTCGATCGCCAGGCTCGCCGGGAACACGATGTCGGCGCGCCGCGCGGTGGCGGTCCACCACGGTTCGTTGACGATCACAGTGTCCGGTCGTCGCCACGCCTGGACCAGGCGTCCCAGGTCCTGGTGGTGGTGGAAAGGGTTGCCGCCGGCCCAATAGACGAGGTGGATCTCCGGATAGACCCGCTCCTGGGTGTCGTAGGTGTACTTGCCGCCCGGGTCGAGCAGCATGTCGGCCACCCGGGCCACAGGGATGTATTCGTCAGCCGGGTTGGGTCGACGAGGAACCGACGGGAGGGGGATCCGGGTCACGCCGTTGCCGACCGAGCCCACGGATCCGTATCCGAGCCCGAAACCTCCTCCGGGCAGCCCCACCTGTCCGAGAGCGCAGCCGAGGGCGATCGTGGCCCAGAAGGCCTGCTCTCCATGATCGGAGCGTTGCAGCGCCCAGGCGGCGTTGACCATCGTGCGGTGGAACGCCATCTCGCCGGCGAGATCGGCGATCGTTTTCGCCGGCACGTCACATATCCGCCCCGCCCAGGTGGGATCCTTGGCGACGCCGTCCGAGCGGCCGAGCACGTACTCGGCGAAGCGGTCCCAGCCCACGGTGTAGCGGGAGACGAAGTCCTCGTCGACGAGATCCTCCCGGATCAGCTGGTGGATGAGCGCCAGCATCAGGGCCGTGTCGGTGTTGGGCCGGATCGGTATCCACTCCGCCTCCGGCAGATCGGCGCGCAAGGGCCCGATGTTGATGAACCGGACGCCTGCGTCGAGGCACGCCTGGATGTGACTCTGCAGCAGGTGGCGCCCCTGACCTCCGGCTTGCACCTGACTGTTCTTTTTCGGCACACCACCGAACCCGACGAACAGCTCGGTGTGGCGGGCGATCACCGGCCACGAGGTGTGGTCGTCCTGGATGCGGTCGTAGGAGTAGCCCAGCACGTGGGGCACGATCACCTCGGCGGCCGCCAGGCTGTAGGTGTTCACCTTCATCGTGGCGCCGCCGATCAGCGAGAAGAACCGGCGCAGCTGGCTCTGAGCGTGGTGGAAGCGCCCAGCCGAGGCCCATCCGTAGGAGCCGGCGTAGATCGCCTGATTGCCATACCGGGTGCGGACCCGATCCAGCTCTGCCGCGGCGAGGTCGAGGGCGGTGTCCCAGTCGACCTCGACGAAGGGCTCCACGCCTCGAAGGTCTGTCGCGGACCCTGGACCATTCTCCAACCAGCTCCGCCTTATCGCCGGTCTCCGTACGCGGAGCGGATGATCGTGGTCGAGCAGCGACTGCCCGATAGGAGACGGGTCGGGATCACCTGGAAAGGGGTGGACGGCCGTGATCCGGTCGCCCTCCGTCTCCAGTTCGTAGGCACCCCAATGGGTCAGTGTCGGATGCCTGGTCATGGACGGAGGGTACCGCGGATGCTCCGACACCTCGTCGGGCGCATCGACCGGACCCGCGATCAACCGAGCGGCGCCAGCCCCTGGGCATGCGAGCTGCGGAGCAGCCCAACCACGATCCCGTCCGAGAGGGCCTGCCAGGAGGCGTCGATGATGTTCTGGTGGACGCCGACGGTTCCCCACGACTCGGTGTGGTTGGAGGTCTCCAGCAACACTCGCACCGTGGCGCCCGACCCGTCGGCGGCGTCCAGCACCCGCACTCGGTAGTCGGACAGCCGCAGATCGGCCACCTGGGGGAACACCGGGCGCAGGGCCTGCCGCAATGCCGCGTCGAGGGCGTTGACGGGACCGTCGCCTTCTCCGGTGGTGATCACCCGCTCGCCTCCCACGACAGCTTTGACGGTGGCTTCGGCGCTGGCATCTTCGTCGCCCCGGCGTTCCACGTTCACCCGGTACGACTCGACTTCGAAGAAGTTCTGCTCCCAGCCCATCTCGCGCCGGATCAGGAGCTCGAACGAGCCGTCGGCCGCTTCGAAGTGGTAGCCCGAATGTTCCAGCTCCTTGACTCTCTCGAGCACGGCCCGGGCGGTGTCGTCGTCGATATCGAGGCCGAGCTCTTCGGCCTTGTGGTGGACCGAGGCGCGGCCCGCCTGCTCGGAGACCACCATCCGGGTGCGGTTGCCGACTCCGGCCGGATTGGTGTGCTCGTAGGCGTCGGGGCGCCGGGCCAGCGCCGACGTGTGCAGCCCGGCTTTGTGGGTGAAAGCCGAAGTGCCGACGTACGGCCGGTGGGGGTCGAGGGTGATGTTGACCAGCTCGGCGATGTGGTGGCTGATCGGGGCCAACTGGCTCAGCTGGTCGGGGGAGACGACCGGCTGGTCCATCTTCAGGACCAGGTCGGGGATGATCGTGCACAGGTCGGCGTTGCCCGTCCGCTCGCCGTAGCCATTGACACAGCCCTGGATTTGGAGCGCCCCCGCCTCCACCGCCGCCAGGGAGGAAGCCACCGCACAGCCCGCATCGTTGTGGAAATGGACCCCGAGGGGCACGTCGATCTCGGCTCGCACCTTCTCGAGCACTTCCACGATCTGGCCGGGCAGGGTCCCACCGTTGGTGTCGCACAGGACAACCCGCTCGGCACCCGCCTCGGCCGCGGTGCGGGCGGCAGCCAGGGCGAAGTCGGGGGCGGTGCGGAAGCCATCGAAGAAGTGCTCGGCGTCGAAGAAGACGCGGCGTCCATGCGAGCGGAGGAACTCGATCGACTCGCCGATCATCCGCAGCCCTTCGTCCAGGTCGGTGCGCAGCGCCTCCCGCACGTGGTAGTCCCATGACTTGCCCACGATGCAGATGGTCTCGGTCTCGGCATCCAAAAGAGCCCGAAGCTGGGAGTCGTTCTGCACCGTGTTGCTGGGTCGGCGGGTCGAGCCGAACGCCACCAGTTCGGCGTTCTTGAGGTCCAGGCGACTCTGGGCGAGGGCGAAGAACTCGTCGTCCTTGGGCAGGGCCCCCGGCCAGCCCCCCTCGATGTAGGAAACGCCCAGGTCGTCGAGCAGTTGGGCGATGCGCAGCTTGTCGCTCACCGACAGCGAAATGCCCTCCTGCTGACTCCCGTCCCGCAGGGTGGTGTCGTATATCTCTAGCTGGGTCTCCATCGGGGTCTCCGTGCCGTTCGGGAATGAAAAAACCCCCTGCGATTGCAGAGGGCTAAGGCGCAGGCCGGGCTGTGGACTGCGCCTCAATCGATAATGATGATGCCGTTGACGAAGGTTTGCATCGTCCGTTGAGTATGCCCCGGCCGGGCCAGCAGGTCAAGCCTGGGCTTCAGCGCCACTCGATGGCGCTCACCTCGACCGGATCCTGGACGCCCTTCAGCGTGACTTCTCGTGGCTCGCCCGTCGGCAGCGACGCCTCCCCAGCGGCCTCGCGGGTGACAGAGGAGACGAGGATCTCGTCGCCCTCGGCGATGGCGCCGATCCGAGCCGCCACGTGGACACCGTGACCCGAGTAGTCACCGTCGGCGTAGGTGGCCTCGGCGGTGTGCAAGCCGATGCGAACTCGAGGAGCGAAGCCGTGGTCGCGCCTTTGCCGGTCGAGGAGACGCTGGATGGCTACCGCGCAGGCGATCGCATCGGCGGCATTCTCGAAGGCCACGAAGAAGCCGTCACCGGTGTGCTTCACCTCCTGGCCGTGATGCTGAACGAAGGCTTCACGCAGATTCCGGTCGTGCCATTGCAGGAGTTGTGTCCAGGCCTCATCCCCCAAAGCAGCCGCCATGTCGGTCGACCGCACGATGTCGGTGAACATGAAGGTGAGGCGGACCCGGTGCTCGCTGCGGCTGTCCTCTTCGCCGAGGAGCTTCGCCACTTGGCGCTCGTGGATGACGGCGCCGAGTTCGGAGAACGCAGAGCGTGCCGCCCGCAGTTCCATTCGGGCAGCAGTCTCTTCTCCGACTTCCAGCAACGCCCTTCCCAGCAGTGTGCGGGTCATGGCGGCGCTCAAGGCTTCGCTTTCGTACGCCTCTGCGATCTCTTCGAGCTCGGTGGCGTACGCGGCTGCTTGCTCCAGGTCGCCGGCGGCGATGTGGATCTCGACCGCCGCCGGGAGGAGGCTCGCTCGTGTGAGCAAGTCGTCGAAGGTGTGGATCCGGTCCTCGAACTCGATCGCTGTCTGCAGCGATCGGTCTATCCCCGCCACGGCCGACTCCACGTCTCCCCGCAGGAGTTGGAGGAGCGCCAGGCCCGGTTGCGGATCGCGTCCCAGTTCGTGGGCCTTGTCGAAAGCGGCCTGCGCACCGCCCAGGTCACCGAGCCGTAGCCTGATCTCGCCGATCTCGTAGTGGGCTGTGGCTGCCGAGTCGAGCAACCGGTAGTCCTCGAGCTCCTGGCACGCCTCGAGGGCCTCCGACTCGGCAGCCTGCAGGTCACCGCGCCTGCGCTTCAGTTCCGCCCGGTGGACCTTGCACTCGCCCCGGTAGCCATGGATGGCGTGGCGATCCATCCAGCGGTCGACGTGGTCCGTCCATTCCCGGGCACGGCGGTAATCGGTCGCTTCGCAGCAGGTCGTGATGGTGATGCAGTACACATCGCATGCCGTCCGGGGTCTCAGCTCACCCGATCCGGCCGCCAGCGCCGCTTCGTCGATGAGACTCATTCCCTCCTGCCAGCGACCTTGGCGCACGAGAGCGGTCCCGATGATGCCGAGGCTCATGGTCTCCAACTCCCGGTCTCCCGTGCGACGGGCGATGTCGAGAGCTTCTTCCGCCATTTCGGCGCCCACCCGGGTGTCGCCCGTAGCCAGCATCGTGAAGACGGCTCTTTCCGCTTTCAGCCAGCCGTGGACGGGTGACTCGGGAAGATCGGTGACGAGGCGCTCGGCTCGGGCCATCCAGCCGTTTCCCACCGAAGCCGCTCCCCGACGGTAAGCCAGATTCCCCAGGTGGAGCGCCACCAAGGCGGCATCCTCGATTCGATCGGAAGCTACGTATCCCGCGAAGGCTCGCTCCCAGGTGTCGACGGCGTCGTCCGGAGCACCCGACCACCACTGGGCTTCCGCGAGCCGGTCCAGGTCGTCGGCCTCGAGTCGGTGTGCCCGATCAGCCTCCGACAAGGCCTCGACCGCATTCGTCCAGTCGTGACGGAAGAGAGCCTCCCGGCCTCGATCCAACGGCGTGTCCAGCACCAACCCCAGCCCTCCGGTATCGAGTGAACGCTAGTACTCGCTCGCGAGGGAGACGGCTGTTCGGGGAGTCTCGGTTGACAGATCCTTCAATCAGGGCTTATATAAATCTGTATGAATGCCTTCGACATCCTCGGCGATCCGGTCCGGCGCCGGATATTGGATGAGCTGGCGGAGGGAGAACGGGCCGCCGGTGAGATAACCGCCGTCATCCAGGCGGAGTTCGGGATCTCACAGCCGGCGGTGTCACACCACTTGCGAGTTTTGCGCGAGAGCGGCTTCGTCACGGTCCGTCGGGATGGCACCAAACGCCTCTACTCGGTTGGGTCCCAGGGATTCCAGGACGTCGACGAGTGGCTGGAGCGGTTTCGCAAGGCATGGACTGGACCGTTGGAGGCCTTGGCCACGGAGGTGGCACGAGGCAAGCGAGAGAGGAAGAACCAATGACCACGATCGATGTCGACCACCACATCAGCGCCGTCGAGCGCTCGCTCGGGTCCCGGACGCTCGAAGGAGGGGAGGCCCGGGTGCTCACGGTCAGTCGGGTCTACCCGACCGATCAGTCCGACCTCTGGGATGCCTGCACCAATCCCGACCGGATCCCGCGCTGGTTTCTGCCCGTGACCGGTGACCTGAAGGCCGGTGGGCGGTACCAGTTCGAAGGCAATGCCGGCGGAACCATCGAGGAATGTGAGCCGCCGAATCGGTTCGCCGCCACCTGGGAATTCGGAGGTCAGGTGTCGTGGATCGAGGTGCGGGTCACGGACGAGGGCGACGGACGGGCGAGGCTCACCCTCGAGCACGTTTCCCACGTCGACGACGAGATGTGGGATCAATTCGGACCGGGAGCCGTCGGGGTTGGATGGGACGGCGCTCTCATGGGACTCGCCCTCCATCTGGAGTCCGGATCGCAATCCGTGGAACGCGAGGAGATGGAGGCCTGGGGATTCTCGGAAGAAGGCAAGCGCTTCTACACGGCCAGCAGTGCCCAGTGGAAGGAGGCCAGCATCGCCTTCGGGACCGACCCGGCGGCGGCAGAGGCCGCAGCGGACCGGACCACCGCCTTCTACACGGGAGCAGAGCTCCCCGGGTGATGCCGTCCCCGGGTGCTCAGTCGTAGGAGTGGCGGAACATCACCGCGATGCGCGGGCCGGCCGCGGCGACCTTGGGAATGCTGTGATCGTGGGTGCGCTGGCACGAGCCTCCCATCACGATCAGGTCCCCGCGCCCGGCCGGCCATCCCATGCTGGAACCGCCGCCTTTCGGCCGGATTCGGAACGGACGCGGCTCGCCCAGTGAGAGGATGGCCACTGTCGCCTCCGGCAGGTTCCGGGCGATACGGTCGCCGTGCCAGGCAACACTGTCGTTGCCGTCCCGGTAGAGGTTGCAGGTGATGCGATCCAGACGAACCCCGTAGCGACGGCTCAGAGCCTCTGACATCTCGCCGATGACTTCCAGGCCAGTCGGGAGGGCCTCACGAGAGAACTTGGCCACCAGACGAGGACGGGGGATCTCCTGTCCGTGGATCCGTTCGACCCCTTCCTGCCAATCGAGCGCTTCGCGGGCGGCGACGAACAAGCCGTCGGGGTCTCTGGCCCAGCCGGGTTGGCGATCGATCCAGGCGTCATCGGACAACTCGATCCGACGCAGGTCCGAGAACGATGCGTCGAAGGCGTCCGGATCGTCCGCGTCCGAGAAGAGTGACCCTTGGAAGGCGATGTCTCCCATGCCCGCGTGATGGTAACGAACATCTGTTCGTAGTAGTTCTGTGGTCCGGAAATGACGCTGACAGCGTCATTTCCGGACCACAAAACGGGTTCGCCCGACAGAGTCAGGGGGCGGTCTAGCGGGTCACTGGATGCCGTGGGCGAGGAGCCGGTCCAATGCCCGCAACGCCGACTGCTCGCCGCTGATATCCACGCTCGCCGGCCGTGTCCAGAACCAGAGGGCGACGTCCTGGGCCGGTCCCTCCACGCTGGCAGAGGGATCGCCCCCGAGCGCCCGGATCGCCCGCGGCCAGTCGAAGGACTTGCCCGACTCGGGCCCGGTTCCGGTCCAGTGGCCCACCTCGATTAGCCACTTCCGATCGATGTCGGTGGCTCGCAGCTCGACCGTGGCCAGCGGCTCGTAGTCGCCCCATTCCGGCATCCATCCCCACATGACGTCGGCGCAGTGATCGATGGCCGCCACTGCCACGTCCTCGGTCAGGGGCGTGACCGGGACTCCAGCCGTCAGCTCGGCGTCCACCCGGTGGATCGTGGCCTCGCAGGTCTGCATCCGGCGGGTGAAGCCCACCGTCTGGTCCGGCTCCCACCAGGACCAGCGGGGTTCGGCGTCATCCAGACGGTCGAGCTGATCCAGGAGCAGTTCGGTTCCCCGCGCCCGCAAGTCGAGTTTGCCTTGAGTGTCCTCCGGGCGAGCAGGGGCGTCGGCTTCGATCGCCTCGGCGTCGGCATCCGTCCGAGCATCCCGCGCCAGCACCTCCGCCCAGAAGTGCTGGACCTCGGCCAGGTGCCAGAGCAAGTCGTCGGCGTTCCACTCCGGACACGTCGGACATCTGGTCTGGGGAGAGGTGTCCGCCAGTACTTCTGAGAACCGGAGAGATTCGGCCGCGATGACCGCGCTGGGATCCACACGGCCAACCTAGCCGCAAACGCGAATCCGCGTGGTGACTGAGCCGGCCCCCTTGAACCCGCCTACCGGCTTCCGTACGTTCGGCCGCATGGGTCACTTCCAGCCACGACTGTTCCGCTTTTTCCGAGAGCTGTCCGCCAACAACGATCGCGAGTGGTTCGGGCAACACCGCCACGAGTACGAGACGTATGTGCGTGAACCTGCCCGTCGCTTCATCTCGGATCTGGCCGGGCCCCTGGCCGAGGTGTCTCCCCATTTCGTGGCGGATCCCTCCAAGGTGGGAGGGTCGCTGCTCAGGATCCAGCGGGACATCAGGTTCTCGCCCGACAAGACCCCTTACCGCACCTATCTCGGGATCCACCTCCGGCACGAGAACTGGCAGGAGAGGCACTGTCCCAGCATCTATCTCGCATTGCAGCCGAAAGGCTCCTACATCGGCCTCGGAAGCTGGCGGCCCGACGCAAGAACCGCCCGGGCGATACGCCTCGCCATCGTCGAGCGACCGGACGAATGGAAGGCCGCCACCGC
>DATGPZ010000174.1:0-2028 GCA_035304485.1 Acidimicrobiia bacterium
CCGAAGATGAACTGAGCATCGGCGACGCCCTGGGTGTGGGTGTTGCGGAAATAGACCAGGCCGGTGGACTCCCGATGCAAGCCGATGGTGTCCTTGCCGTCCCCGTCGAAGTCGCCGACGAACGGCTTGTCACCGGGATTCCCGAAGATGTAGGAGAACTCTGCGGCGCCGAGCCCACCGCCGTTCTTGCCCAGCTTGTTGATGATGTAGAAGCGTTGCTCCGACGGGCGGTAGATCGAGACCGTGTCACACCCGTCCCCGTTGAAGTCGCCGGCGATGGGGATGTCTCCCGGGTTGCCGAAATAGAAGGTGACGTCGGCGACGCCTTGGGTGTTCGAGTTGCGTAGGTAGACGAAGCCATCGGACCGGCGGTAGAGACCCGGTGTGGCAACGCCGTCACAGTCCCAGTCGCCCATGAACAGATAATCGCCCGGGTTCCCGAAGTAGAAGCTGGTGGTCAGCTGTGTTTTGGGATCCCGGAGGTGCCATTCGCCTGTCGTCACGTCGACGAGGCCGATCCCGTCGCATGCCGTGGACGGGTTGTAGACGGCCGTGTAGGTGGTCGACGTGGCCGGTGCCTGGATTTCCTGGACCCTCGTCCCGCCGTTGGACCAATGACTGAACTGGAGCGTGCGGCCGCAACGTTCCACGGTCGGCGGTGCGGCGAGGGAGATCCGCGAGCCGACGATGACAGTGTCACTGAACGGCGTGGTTCCGGCTCCGACGTTGATCCCCTCCGGCTCGCTCTTGACGCTGATCTGAACCGTCTTGGGATCCAGTCTCACCGGTGCGGTGCTCGACGAGTCCGGGCCCCAACTGTCTTCCACCGTGAGTCGCAGCTCGAGCCAGCTCGGGTATTCGTGCTCGGGGGCCGCCAGACTTCCGGATTGCCCGACCGTGCTCTGCAGGTGGTGCTCGTGACAGCTCCCGTCGTCGCCGCAATGGTGGAGGATCACCTCCCAGCGCATCTGGCTCCCGGGGATCGTCCCGTCCTCCTCGTCGTTGCCGGAGCCGGAATAGGTGATGGTCTCGCCCACGGCCCACTCGAAATTCTTATCCGGCGTATCGATGCGGGCCTGGGGAAGCGTGTTGGCCACCTGGATCACGGTCGAAGTCGTGGAGCCGGCGCCGTCGGCATCGATGACGCGCAGTCCGATTCGGTGCGGGCCGGGTGTGAAAGTCCTCGTCACCACCGCGCTGTCCGAGTCGTCGAACAGGCCGTCGTCGTCGAGGTCCCAGGCGTACGTGAGCGGCTTGCCCTCCGGGTCGCTCGAGCCCCGGCCATCGAGTGTCCACACCAGTTCGTTGCCGGTCGCAGGCGTGCCGGTGATCACGGCCGTGGGTGCATCGTTGGCCCCGGTCCAGTTGAAGCGGAAGATGTGGCCCTTGAGGATGCTAACGCCGTAGATGCGGCCGTCGGGTCCCGTCTCCAGATCGACCGGGGTGATCCCCGGGGTGTCCTGGACGCCCGGTTCGAAGTGGAACACCTGGACGGTCGACGGGTCGGGTCGACCGTTGGCGCCCGCCCGCATCACCCAGATGCATCCTCGGGAGTAGTCGGCCCCGAAGAGAGCCCCGTTGTATTGACTCGGATAGGAGGTGCCGGTGTAGAAGGCAAGACCTGTGGTCGAGGAACTGGTGCGGGACATCTGTCCGGTCTCCGCGGGTGGGCAGTCGTCGTCGTCCGGGTGCTGGATGTCGCGGTTGTGCCGGTAGGCGAAGAACGGTGCAGTGACGGGTCCGTAGTCACCCGAGATCAGATCCTGGCACATGCCGAACCAGGCGTAGCCGTCCTGGGTATCCGGTCCCTCATAGCAAGGCCACCCGAAATTGAGCACCCGGGCTGTGGGATCGAGAATCCGGTTGATCTCCTCCCAGGTGTTGTACCCGACGTCTGCGATGTAGATCTCGTTGGTGCCCGGCCGGACTGTCATGCGGTAGGGGTTCCGCAAGCCGTGGGCCACTATCAGGCTCCCGATCGGATCGTCCGAGTCGCTCGGATTGTCGGGCAGGAGCAGGGTGTCGGGG
>DATGPZ010000175.1:0-20844 GCA_035304485.1 Acidimicrobiia bacterium
TCCGGTCAGACCGAGCGATCCGCCGATCCGGATCGGATCGCCTTGAGCAGTCGAGTCGTCGGATGATCCGGTGGTCTCCGTCCCCGAAGTGGTCTCGGGAGTCGTTTCTGCACTCGTGTCACCCGACGCGGCGGTGGTTTCCGTGCTGTCCCCATCGCCGCAGGCCGCCACGAGCATCGCCAGAATGGCCATGAGTGCTATCAGCCGTCGCATAGTCCCTCCTCGGTCAGGCCGATGTACAGTCTCGCTTAACGCCGGGCGAACATAACGTGGTCGTCGGGCCCCTGTCAAGCGTTTGCAGTAACCTCACAACCGTTTGCAGGAAGAGGAGGTCGAATCGTGTCAGCCGCGGTACTCCCGCCATCGTCGGCGAGTGTCATACGCCCGCCCTGGGGCCAAGGGCTGGAAGCTGTGGTCCGGCTGGACGGTTCCCACGGTGCGGACAACTTGGACGCAGCCGAACTGCATCTCGCACCCGGTGGCTCGATTCCGGGGCACACGTCTCCGTTCGAAGAGAGCTTCTACGTGCTGTCGGGCGAGGTGCTGGTCGCGATCGCCGACGTGTCCTATCACCTTCGACCCGGGGACTTCGGCCTGATCCCATTCGGGTATCCGAGCGCCTGGTCGAATCCGTTCGGCGAGGAAGCCACCTGGCTGCGGGTACGAGCCCCACGCCCCAGACCGGATCGTCCCACGGTGGAGCACCGCCCCTACCCCGACATGGCCCTGCCGGTCGAGGGAGATCGGGTGGAGGTGGACTCCCCCCACCAACGGTATGTCGGCCACTTCGACGACAGCCAGATCGCTCCACCCGGGCCGCTCGCCATGCCCGGCTATCACGGGTACAGCATCAACAACGTTTCGATCCGGATGATGGTCGATGACCTCCTCGGAGCAGTCCACCACACCCTGTTCATGGTGCAGTTCGCCCCGGCGGAGGGGTTCTCGGCCTCAGAGCACTTCCATCCTTTCGAGGAGCTGTACTACTTCGTACAGGGTGCGGCCGACGGCCGCCTCGAAGGTGAGCCGTGCCGGGTCGAAGCCGGCGACCTCGTCTTCGCCGGAGTGGGAGCCACCCACGGTTTCACCACCGCCGGAGACGTTCCCGTCCGGTGGATCGAGGCCCAGGCTCCCATGCCGCCCAAGTCGTCCGGAACCATCTTCGTGGCCGATTGGAGCGAGTGATCACCCGGGTGTCGAGCGCCGGACGGCTCAGCTGTTGCGGCTGAGTCTCTGTCGGTATTTCGCCAGTGGAACCGAACCGTCGACGGCGTGCATCGCCCTATGGTCCTGATCGAGCTCTTGCCAGCTCTCGGGAGCGTGCACCGAGTTGAGGTCGACCCCGATGTAGTGACGCGAAATCGGGCCGGTTTCCGATTCATCGAGGCGGCGGGCCTGGGCGAGGATCCGCGCCGTCTGGTCGTCGATTCGCTGGTGCTGGCGCAGGTGCTCGTCCCAGGTGGCGATCACGAAAGCTTCGGTGTAGGCGTGCGGTTCGTCGACGTCCCGGTATAGCTGCCACCTGGTGCCACCGGTTGCGAGTCGGGCGGAACGAACCCTCTGCATCACGCTCAGGAACTCGGGGAGGTCCTCGTCGCGGATGTGCCACGTGTTGACGATCATCACCGGGCCACCATCGTCGTGCGGATGGTGGTGGGTGCGCCGGGGGCTGAACTCGGGCGGCTCCACCGAGGTGGGGTCTTTCACTCTCCAGATGCGGCTCACGACGGCGAGGCCGATCGTGGCCGTGGAGAGGACCAGCATGGTGGGGCCCGCTCCGATGCGTTCCGCGATCACACCCGCCAGGATCGAACCGACCGGCACCATCCCCGCGTACGCCAAGAGCCAGAGACTCACCGCCCTCCCCCGCACCCAGTCGGGTGACATGAGCTGGATCGAGGCGTTGAGGTTGGCGAGTGTCCAGATCCAGAAGATGCCGACCGCGAACATGGAGGCCGCTCCCACCGCCAGCGTCGGAGCCCAACCAGCGGAGGCGCCCGAGAGTCCGGTCAGGGCGATAGTGACCGGCACCGACTTCGACCCCAGCTTGCGGTTGGCACGGGTGATAGTCATTCCCCCGAGTGCCGCCCCCGCCCCCATCATGCCGAGGAGGAGCCCGTAGCCCCCGGCGTCACCCCCCACTTCTTCGGCTTTCACAGGGAGCATGGCCTGCAGTACGGCCGTGCCGAGGGCGAACAGCGTCCCAAGGGCCAGCACTCGCCGGAAGGCCTGGGTATGGCGGGCGAACTTGATCCCGGTCACCATCGCCCGAGCCACCGACGAACCGTCAGGGTCGTGGGCGGCCAGACCTCGGCCCACCAACAGCACCGCGATGACCACCACCCCGTAGGAAATGGCATTCAACCCGAAGGCGGCGGCCGCACCGAGTGTCGCCACGACCACACCGCCCAGGGCCGGTCCGATGGCGCGGGCGGCATTGAACGAGACCGAGTTGAGCGCCACCGCCGACGTGACGAGAGCCCGTGGCACCAGGTCGGGCACCATGGACTGCCAGGTTGGAGCGTTGAAGGCGTTGCCTATGCCGAGCAGCATGCCCAGCGCCAGCAGCAAGACAGGATTCATCCAGCCCAACCAGGTCAACACCGCCATCGCGGCCGCCGACACACCCATGGCGATCTGGGTGCCGGCCAGCATCCGACTGCGGTGGATACGGTCGGCCAGCACTCCGGCCGGCAGGGCGAGGACGAGCAACGGGAGGTTCCGGGAGGCGGTCATCCAGCCCACCCAGGCCGGCGACGCCGTCAGCTCCCACATCAGCCACGAACCCGCCGTGATCTGGAAGAACGAGCCGAGGTTGCCGAACAGGGAGGCCGTCCACAGGTAGCGGAAGCCGCCCACCCGCAGGGGAGCGAACGCCTCCGAGTGGTCTAGAGAGGACTCAGGATCCGGATCGGACATTCAGGCCTGTCCCCTCCGCAGCACGGCTCCCGTCCGACCGTCGACCAGTTCCGAATCCCACACCGCGGGCTTGCCGCCGACGATGACGTGGTGGATCCCTTCGGGACGGAGCCACGGTTCGGCATAGGTACTGCGATCGCTGACCGCGTCCGGGTCCAACACGACGAGGTCGGCCACCAACCCGTCGGCGACGAAGCCGCGATCGGGGATCTGGAAACGCTGTGCGCTGGCGCCGGTCATCCTGTTCACCGCCGCCTCGAGCGAGCCCAGGGCATCCCGATACTGCCGAAGGACCCGCGGGAAGGTGCCGGTCAGGCGGGGATGGGGACGTCCCGGCAGGGGTATTCCATCCGAACCCACGACGGAATGATCCCACGTGAGGAAGGCGGTCACGTCGTCGGCGTCCATCGCCTCGATCACGACCACGACCTTTCCGCGATTGGTGTCCAGTACGCGGGCGATGGCGTCGATCGGCCGCTCATCGGGCTCCATCAGGTCCGCCACCGCCTTGCCTTCCCATTCGGGCCGCCGCACCGAGGTGGCGATAGTGACGTTGTGCCAGCCGGCGGCGGTGCCGAGGTTCTGCCATCCGGGGACACCGTTCTCGAGGTCGTGGGTGACGCGCTGGCGCCAGTCTTCGTCACCGAGGTTCTCGAACAACCGGTCGATGCCGTCTTGGGCCGTCCACGGAGGAAGGAGCGAGTGCAGTGAGGTCGAGGCGGCGGTGTAGGGATAGACGTCGGCGGTGACGTCGACACCTTCCGCCCGAGCCGCCTCGAGTTGGGCGATGATCTCACCGCTGGTCCCCCAGTGTCTGCCCCCAGCCACCTTGAGATGGGAGATGTGGACTGGCACTCCGGTGGCGCGGGAGATCTGGAACGCCTCCTCCAGCGAATCGGCGGTGAGATCGGTCTCGTTGCGGATGTGGGTCGAGTAGATGCCGCCGACACGCGCCACCACCTCGGCCAGTGCCTGGACTTCGGCCGGCGGGGCATAGGTGGCGGGGGTGTAACAGAGGCCGGTCGACATCCCGAAGGCTCCGGCGGTCAGAGCTCTCTCGAGTCGCTCGCGCATCAGCTCGATCTCCGCTGGCGTCGCATGTCGATTCTCGTAACCGAGAGTGCCTGCCCGGAGGGTGCCATGGCCGACCAAGGGAGCGACGTTGGAGGCCAAACCCTTCGCCTCTACACCCTCTCTGTAGCCATCGAACTCCTCGAAGGTCGACGCCTGTGGCCCGAACACGACCGAGAGGAATGATCCCAGCACCTCATCCCTGCCCGCTGGTACAGGGAAGGGGCTGAATCCGCAGTTGCCAACGATCTCGGTGGTGACGCCTTGGACGATGCGCGCCGCGTGGACCTGTTCGTCCTCGAGATAGGGCTCGACATCGGCATGGGCGTGGGTATCGATGAATCCAGGGCTGACGACCAACCCGTCCACCTCGACCGACTCGAACCCGCTCGCCTCTCCCGCCTCGGCCAGGCGGATCCTCCCATCGGTGACGATGACGTCGGCCGCGAACGCGGCACGACCGCTTCCGTCGACGACTCTCCCTCCGCGTATGACGAACTCGCTGGGCAATGTCATCGATCTCACGCTCCCATCCGGATCAACTCGGATCTCTCGAAATAGCGGTGGCCCAGGAGAACGGCCGCCGGTCGTGTCAGTCTCGCCAGTTCCTGGCGCGGGTCCTCGTCGTAGAAGGCCAGCAGGGCGAGCTTGCCCTCTTCGACGACGCCGGCGTCGACTCGGCACAGAGCCGCACCGTCGATGGTCGCCGCCCGGAGGATCGCTTCAGCCTCCATGCCGGCGTCTGCCAAGGCAGCCAACTCTTCGGGGTAGGTTCCGGTGGAGTCGGTGCCGACACCTATACGGATGCCTGCTGCCACCGCTCGTCTGAGCGATTCAGCCTGGGGAGCGACGACCTCCCGCTGGAACCTCTCCGCCCGCTCCGGCACACCGGCACTCGTGTTCATCTCAGGAGAGGCGATCCTGCGCATGTTGGCCACCGTGGGCACGTAGCCCACTCCCGCCTCGGCCATCTTCTCGATGACGGGTTCGCTGAGGTGGACTCCGTGCTCGATGCTGTCGACCCCGGCACGAACCGCCGCTTCGACAGCATCCGCCCCGAATGCGTGGGCGCAGGTCGGGATCCCGAGCTTGCGCGCTTCGTCGACGATCGCCTCCAGCTCGGGATCGGTGAACTCGCAGACGGTGTAGTCCTCGTGCGGGAAGTTGGACAGCCCGCCCGAGGCCATGATCTTGATCACCTCAGCGCCGGCCTTGCGTTGCTCCCTCACGGCCCGACGGCAGTCGTCCGGCCCATCCGCTTCCCGTCCGAAGGTCCAGACGTGGCCGCCGGTCATGACCACCGGCCTTCCCGCCGCCACCAGCCGAGGGCCCGGGAGAATGCCGTCCGAGAAGACCCGTGCCAGCTTCGTGTTCAGTCCATGACGAGCCCCGAGATCGCGCACCACCAGGACACCTTCGGCCATCGATCGCCAGGCGTTTCGAACCATGACGGCGAAGGTGGTGACCTCGTCCCTCTCATCGATCATCCGACGAAGAGCGGCGATGTCGAATCCGACCGGCGGATCCCGCAGCTCTTTCGAGTAGAGGTGCTCGTGGGCGTTGACCAGACCCGGCAGGACGAACCGACCCTGACCGTCGATGTCGTTCCCGTCTGGTCTCCTGGAGGGCTCGATCGACGTGATCCTGCCGTCTGCGACTCCGATGTCGACCGGTTCGGAGACCGGCATGCCAGGGCGGTCCACCTGGACCACCCGAACAGCCGTCACCCGCGCCTGGTGGGTCACTTCTCGCCGTCTGCCAATCGATGGAGCAAGCCGGCGAAGACCGCGGCCCGCTCGGCGATGCTGTCGACGAGAACGTATTCGTCGGCCGTGTGGTAATCGTCGCCGACGGCGCCCAGGCCGTCGAGGGTCGGCACGCCTTTCGCCGACGTGAAGTTGCCGTCGGATGACCCTCCGGTGGGTTCGCTCGTGATCTCCAGACCCATCTCTGAGGCCACCTGCTTGTACAGGGCATCGAGCTCGGTGGCGACCGCCGCGAAAGCGGGCCGCCTGTCCAGCGACCGGACTTCGGTGATGGTGCCGGGCACCGGGCCGTCTCCGGCCAGAGCCCGGATGCCTTCCACCACCGCAGACTCGGCTTCGTCGGTGTCGAACCGGGTGTCGACGCGGATGACACAGCGATCGGGAACGATGTTCGGTCTTCGGCCGCCCTCGATCATGGCTGCCGTCACCGTGGCTCCGGCGATGGAGCGGCCGAGTTCCTGCACCGTCAAGATGTGATGGGCGGCGGTCTCGATGGCGTTGGCCCCGTCCTGGGGGTTGACCCCGGTGTGGGCCGCCTTGCCTTGGACTACGACATCGAATCGGTGGGCACCCCGCCGCGAGGCGACGATCCGGTTGGGCGGTCGCCCAGGCTCGAACACCAGGGCGGCGTCGAAATCCGGAGCGAGCCGCTCGATCGTCTCGCGCGAGTCGGCCGAACCCGACTCCTCGTCTCCGTTGAGCAGGAAGGTGATGTCGAGGCGGTCCAGCACGTCGGAACCTGCGAGCGCCAATCCGGCGATGGCCACGACGATCCCACCCTTCATGTCGGCGACGCCGGGGCCCGTGACCCGATCCCCTCGGCGGGCAAAGGGGCGTTCGTCGACCGTGCCTGCCGCGAAGACGGTGTCCGCGTGGCCGATCAGGAGAAGGCGCAGAGCCGGTTCGGCATGCCCGGCACGACGGGCGACGAATACCTCCGGGCCTGCTGTCGGAAGGCGCTCGGATGACCCGAATCCCAGCTGGGACAACTCTCGTTCGGCGAGGTCGTAGACCCGGGCGATTCCGTCGGCATCGCCCGGTCCACTGTCCACGGACACCATCGCCTCCAGCACCGCCAGCCATTCGTCCTGGCGATCTCTGGCGGCGGCGAGCAACTCACTCATCGCCATGAGGAGATCTCGTCGAGTGGATACACGGGCCGGGGAATACGCTCCCACGGCAGGTCGGCGATGTCAGACTGGGTCGGGCCGGGCGAGTCCACCCTGATCACCTCGGATGAGATGTCGGCGAAGTACTGGAAGTTGGATGCGGTCTTCACCACCGCCATCTTGTATGCAGCCGGGTCGAGGCCGAAGTGCTCGTACATGGCCGGGTGGACGCCGCCGACTCCTGGGAGCTGGGTGACGACCACGATGCCGCACGGTACCTCCAGCACGGCCGTGTAGCCCAAGTCCACCACGGGGCTCGAGTAGTCCCCCCCGATGTGGATCACCGTGGGTCCGAACTGGGCGAGCCGACCGGTGAGGGTGATCGGATCGTGCATCTTCCCGACGGCGCCCCCCACCTCGACGGTCACGGTTTCGCCGACCTGGGACTCGTCCAGTTTGTCACCGATGGTGGGGTCGACCAGAGGCACCAGCGCGGGCCCGGTGATCCCCTGTTCCAGCATCTCGCGCACCAGGACCGTACTGTCACCGCCGGCACCACCCAGGACCGAGTCACCCGTGTCGCTCAAGACGACCACACCCGAATCCGCCGCCTCGGCCCGGCGAATCGCCTCGGCCACCGGGATGCTCGTCTTCACCTGGAACTCCTCGCGCATCGACCAGGCGAGGTCGGCCAGCTCATCGGCCAGCTCATCGGCCAGCGCCATGTCGTCGTTGGTCACCACGACCGTCGACCAACCACCTTCATCCACATCCAGCCAGGGTTGCATCGGGAAGTTCGAGATCTGGAGAACACGAGAGTCCTCCTGTTCCATCTGCCGCGCCCGATCGAACCAGGTCTTCATAGGGTGACGAGAGGTCAGGTACTGCTCCTGGTGGGAGATCAGCGGGATCTTCCGGAAGGCAACCGTCGGAGTGGCTTCTCCCGAGACGATCTTGAAGAGGAGCTGTGCGGCCAGCCGGCCGGTGTCGAAGGGATCGTGCGGCTGGGTACGGTGGCCGACCAGAGCATCGGAGCCTTCGATCATCGCGCGTGTGATGTTGGCGTGGTGATCCAGCGCCAGAACGATCGGGACGTTCGGGCCGACCTGACGACGGGCTATGTCGAGCAGGTAGCCGTCGACGTCGTCGACACCCTCTGCCGAGCAGGCCCCGTGCAGTTGAAGGGCGAGGCCATCGAGCTGTCCAGCCCCGGCCAGGCCTTTCTCCACCTCATCGGCGAGGTACGCGAGGGTGTCGGCCGAGAGGCGCCCACCGGCGACGGCCCGAGCCTTGAATAGGGGCACGCTCTCGACGTCGTCTCGTTCGCGTGCGGCGGACAGGTAGCCCCCGACGGATCCGACGCCGCCGAGCTTCTCGAAGATCGCCTCGCCGTGGTCGATGCCGAAGGCGGCGAAATGCTCCACCGTCGTCGGCGAGGGGTTGAACGTGTCCGTTTCCTGGGAGACCCAGATGAGGCCGATGCGCATGGTCGCCTTTCTCGTCGTTCTACTCTGCCTGCCAGTGCCCGATGCCCTCCTCCACGGTCAGGTCGAGGCCGTAGGCCTTCGAAAGACCGGCGAGGCGAGCAAGGATCTCTTCGCCGTGTTCGACCGGCGCCAGCCGAGGTGTCCCCCGTGAACCAGGGGCGGCTTCCCTCGCCAGCT
The DNA here is from genome assembly GCA_035304485.1 of Acidimicrobiia bacterium. Taxonomy (GTDB): domain Bacteria; phylum Actinomycetota; class Acidimicrobiia; order Spongiisociales; family ZC4RG35; genus ZC4RG17. The sequence continues at coordinate 8,530 of DATGPZ010000175.1, forward strand.
CGATGGGGTGCAACGACACACCCGAGAACCGACCGTCTCGGAACGTCAGCATGGCGACGACGCTCTCGTAGTAGACGGGACCCGTCATGGAGAGGAGATGGCGGGAAGCGTCACGAGCGGCGAGATAGTGATGGGGAGCGGCACCGGAGGGATCGAGGCCGAACACTTCGTATTGCTCGGCCGGCTGGGGGTCTTGCACTTCCCGGTGGAACACGAAGTTGCCCAGGCTGTAGAAGATGGGCCGGTCGAGGTGGATCTCCATACCGCGTAGTTGATGGGGACCGTGGCCCAGAAAAGCTTGGGCTCCCGCCTCGATGCAACGCCGGGCCAGATCCTCCAACCAAGGCGGTGGTTCGGTCACGTGATTGGCGGGCTCATGTGTATGGCCGTTGACCAGCACCAGATCGGCGAAAGCGGCGGCCTTCTCGATCTCACCCAGCACCCGCTCGACATCGGAGGCCTTCAGGCTCTCGACGACGCCCGGCTCGTCTCCTTCCGTGAGCGGCAGACCGGCCTTCTTGAACAGTTGCGGGTCGCCGTGGGAATCGAGGACACCGGTGAGAAGCGAGAACGTGTCGGGAGGTAGGCGTAGCTGTCTCTCCACGGTGATTCCGTTGCAGCCAGGACGCCCGACGATGTCGGAGCGCTGGGCAGCCGCTTTGGAGCTGGTCGGGAAGGTGGTCGTGAAGCTGACCATCGCCACCCGCCCCTGTGGCGCATCGATGTACGTGGGTCGAGCCGCTTGGGAGAGGTTCATCCCGACACCGGAATGGCTGAGACCGCGGGCGTCGAGCACGGCGCTGGTGGCGATCAGACCTTCGATGCCCCAGTCCCCGGCATGGTTGTTGGCCCGGGCGAAGAGGTCGAAGCCCATGGCGGCTAGGTCGTCGGCGACCGCCGGCGGCCCGAGGAGGTAGCTGCCACCCCGCTCGGCGGCCGGCCAGCCTCGAAAGGAACCCAGGTCGAAGAGGCTGGTCTCTAGATTGACCGAGGCGACATCGGCGTCGCGGACCAGAGCCGACAGTGCCGCGAATCGGCTGTCTCCCGGATGGTCGTACTGGGAGATCCGGGTTCCGACGATGGCGTCGCCCACCGCCGCCACCCTCCACTCGCCGCTCACGGTTCGAATTGCTCCAGTCGGGGTATTTGGGTTATCTGAGATCGATTCACGATAAACCGACTGCCGGCAGCCTACCAGGCGTCGGCGGAGTGCTGGTATTTTTCAGGCGACTCGGGATAGCTACAAGGGAAGGTCGAGGATGAGCAACCACTACCGCCTGGCCGTGATCGCCGGCGACGGGGTCGGGATCGAGGTGACCGCCGAGGCCCTGAAGGCGATCGATGCGGCCGCCGAGCGCTTCGGGTTCACCATCGACCGCACCGAATACGACCTGGGAGGCGACCGCTACCAGCGGACGGGCGAGGTGCTCCCGTCGGCCGTGCAGGACGAGCTGGCTGAGCACGACGCCATCGTTCTCGGCGCGGTGGGGACCCCCGATGTCCCGCCCGGGATCCTCGAACGCGGGCTCCTCCTCAAGCTCCGGTTCGACTTCGACCAGTACGTCAACCTGCGACCGGTGAAGCTCTACGCCGGCGTCCCCACCCCGATCGCCGGCCTGACACCCGACCGGTGTGACATGGTGATCCTGCGCGAGAACACCGAAGGGCTCTACGCCGGAAGCGGCGGTCTGTTCAAGGCCGGTACCGCCCAGGAGATCGCCATCCAGGAATCGATCAACACTCGACTCGGCGTGGAACGTATCCTCCGCCACGGCTACGAGGTCGCCCAGCGTCGCCGTCGCCACCTCACCGTCAGCCACAAGACGAACGTGCTCAACTACGCCGGCGAGATGTGGTGGCGCATCGCCCAGGAACTGAACGCCGACTACCCCGACGTCACCCTCGAGTACGTCCATGCCGACGCCGCCTGTCTGTACCTCGTGAACTCGCCCGAGCGGTTCGATGTGATGGTCACCGACAACTTGTTCGGCGACATCATCACCGACCTCGGAGCCGCCGTGCAGGGAGGCCTGGGCCTGGCGGCATCCGGCAACATCAACCCTGACCGGATCTACCCGTCGATGTTCGAGCCGGTGCACGGCTCTGCTCCCGACATCGCCGGTCGGGGCTGGGCCAACCCCGTGGCGGCCGTCCTCTCCGCCGCTCTGTGTCTCGACCACCTCGGCGAGCCAGCAGCGGCCGCCAGCCTGGAGCAGGCGGCGGCCCACGTCCTCACGGAACTGAAGACGATGGGCGGGCCCGACATGGGGATGTCGACCGCCCAGATCGGCGACCGGATCGCCGAATCGATCGCCGGCTGAGCCCGAGCTGGTTTCAGGCCGCCTCTCCTTTCGGGAGAGGCGGTCAGAGCTCGAGGACGTCGAGCTCATCGGCGAACACCACCTCACCGTCGTAGACCGACGATACGTCGTGGAGAGCTCGTTCCACCGACTCGAAGGGTTCCAGAGCGGGACCGCGGTGGACGAGGACCAGCTTCTCCACGCCGGCATCCCGGGCCATCTCGGCCGCTCCCAGAGTGCCGGTCTGGCCCCTGTGCTCACCGTCCTCGTCCATCGCCTCCTGGTGGTCCCAGCACATGGAGATGAGAGCCCGAGCACCCCGGGCCAGGTCGACGACCGACTGGCACGGCTCGGTATCGCCGGTGATGACGACGTCCCCCGCCTCCGATTCGATCCGGTAGGCGAGCGAGTCCAGGAACGGCTGCACGTGCTGAGCGTGGGCGGACCGGACCAGCCATCGGTCCGTCTCGAAAACGTCCCCGGCGGAGATGTCGGCGGAGTCGACCACCGGCGCCGGGCGCGGCAAGGTTCCGCCTCGGTTCTCGTAGACCCGCTGGCTGACAGGTGCTCCCACCCGTGCCTTCCAGTCGTGGGCGAAGACCCCGTCTTCGCCGATGATGCCCTCGGTGATCCGTTGCGTCAGAGTAGGCCCCCTCACGGTGAGGGTTTCCTCCCGACCGATGCTCTGGTCCCAGCGGCACAGGAGAAAACAGGGATAGTCGGCGTCGTGATCGAAGTGGTGGTGCGTGAAGAAGAGATGGTCGATCTGGGTGGGGAACAGACCGCTCTTCACGAGCTTGTGGGTGGTGGCTGGACCACAGTCGAACATGACGAGATCGTCGCCCGTGTCCACCACGTAGGCGCTCCCGAATCGCTCGGGAGTCGGTGTGGGGGTCCCGGCTCCCAGGATGTGTACTTTGACCATGCCTTCTCCTTGTCGTTCTCTCTCGTCGAGGTCCGAATCAGATCATCTCGGGCGCAATCCGGCATCTCCCCGGCGGCTGAGGAGACTCAACGGTCCACCCGATGGCGATCGATGAAGGCTTCGTCGAGTTGCAGGCCGAGACCCGGCCCGGTGGGTATCCGATAGAAGCCGTCCACGATCTGAGACCGATTGGCGATCAGGTTCCAGAAGATCGGATCCCGGTCGGGGTGAAACACCTCGACGTAGGTTCCGTGAGGGACGGAGGCCAGCAGGTGAGCCGAGATCTGCGGTTCCTCGTGATGGGCCATCTCGACTCCGTAGGACGCAGCCAGTCCCGCCACTCGCCGCCACTCGGTCGGGCCTCCGCTCCATGAGGCGTCGAAGTTGCAGACGTCGATGGCGCCTGTCTCCATCAGCCGACGGGCGTCGGCCCGGGCCAGCTCACTCTGCCCGGCCGCCACGCGGACGCCGGCCTGGAATCGAACGTCCCGCATCCATTTGTCGGCGTTCATCCATCGCACGGGCTCTTCGAACCAGCGGAGGTCGTGCTCCCGCACCGAGCGGGCGAAGGTGATGGCATCGTCGACGGTGTAGCCCTGGTTGGCGTCTGCCATCAGCACGAAGGGCTCGTCTCCGGCCGCCCGTCGCATAGCCAGGAAGCGGCGCGCATCCTCCTCCGGTGAGGCGGAGCCCACCTTCATCTTGCAGCCGCCGATGCCCATCTCCAGGTACTCCTCCACCTCGGCCGCCAGCTCGGATTCCGAGAGTCCGTAGTAGCCGCCGATGGCGACGATGGGGAGTTGCTCGGCGGCCCCACCCCACAAGCGGTAGAGGGGGAGACCGGCGGCCTTTCCTGTCAGGTCCCAGAGGGCGCTGTCCACGGCCGCCATCGCCATGAGGACGAGCCGGCGATCCCGGAGGATGTCGAAGGTGACGGGCAGCATCGTCTCCCAGCACTTCTCGACCATGGTCGGGTCGGCGCCCACGAGCAGCGGCGCCAGCTCGTCGGTGATGATCCGACCGATCTCGACCTGGGTATGGATCTCATCCCCGTTGTAGGTCTCCCCCACCAGCCCATCGCTCGTATGGACGCGGGTGATGAGCGTCGCCCGCTCGCTCATCGAGTAATAGGAGCCCTGGAAGGTGCGGGCGAGGGGAACCTCGAGCGGGACTACTTCGATCCGCTCGATCCTCATGACCGGCGACAGGTCTGTCGTTGCAGCCCGAGACCTTCGATCTCCAGTTCGACCACGTCACCGTCCTTCAGGTACTCCCCCGTCGAGAGCCCAACTCCGGGTGGCGTTCCGGTCATGATCACGTCGCCCGGCTCCAGGGTCATGAACTGGCTCAGGTGCCAGATGATGTGATCGACGGAGAACAGCATCGCCGAGGTGCGGCTCCTCTGCTTGGTGACGCCGTTGACCCGGCATTCGATGTGCAGGTCCAGCGACTCGGGAACTTCGTCCGGGGTCACCAACCAGGGTCCCAAAGGTGAGAAGGTGTCCGCCGACTTGCCTTTGGTCCACTGCCCGGAGCGCTCCAGCTGGAAGGCGCGTTCGGAGACGTCGTGGGCGATGGTGTAGCCGGCAACTACCGCCCGAGCATCGTCGGGGGAAGACAGGTAGCGGGCTTCGGTCCCTATCACCACGCCCAGTTCGACTTCCCAATCGACCTTCTCGGCCCCGGGCGGAAGCAGAATGTCGTCGAAGGGCCCCGACAGGGACGAGGTCGCCTTCTGGAAGACGATGGGCTCCTCGGGAACCTCCATCTCCGCCTCGCTGGCGTGATCGACGTAGTTCAGCCCGATTCCCAGGATCTTGTGCGGCCGTGCGACGGGCGAACCAAGGCGAACCGACGACAGTTCCGTCGATCGGAGAGTCGTCGGATCGACCTGACTTGCGACCTCCCCGAGCGTCGCAATGGTTGCCGGACCTATGTCGTCGATCAGCGAAGAGATGTCGACGATGGTGTCGTTGTCGAACACCACTCCCGGCCTCTCTTCTCCTCTTGGCCCGAATCTGACGAACTTCATATCTCGCTCCACATAGCGATCGAGTATGTCGCAGTGTGGACCTGGGCGTCAATCCGGTGCCCACAGTGGTTACAGTGGCCGTCCAGTATGCGAAACGAAGCATCGACCCAGGACCGCAGCACCGGCGAAGTCGGGGTGCTCAACAAGACTCTCGACCTGCTGGAGGTCCTGGCAGGCGCTGACGGTCTCACCGTCGCCGAGCTCGCTGCCACCTCCGGAGTCAACAAGGCGGCGGCCTACCGCATCCTCAACACGCTGGAACGTCGGGGCTATGTCGTCCGCACCACCGACGAGGTGCGTCGCTACTCACTCGGGCCCGCATTGCGGGCTCTGGCACGGGAATCACACTCACCCGGCGATCTCTTGGCAGCCGCGCGGCCGCTCCTGCGCCGACTGTGGGAGGAATTCGACGAAACGGTGAACCTGGGCGTCCTGAGCCAGGGCCGAGTGCTGTACCTCGACATCCTGGAGTCGGAACAAGGGCTTCGCACGACCGTGACCGTGGGCAGCCACGACGACTTGCATTCCACTGCCCTCGGCAAGGCGATGCTATCGGTCCTTCCAGTCTCGGACGCTCGAAAGTTGCTCACCCACACGGACATGGTCGCAAAGACGCCCCGCACGCTCACCTCTGTCCCTGAACTGATGCGGGAGATCGAACGCACCCGCCAGCGTGGCTTTGCGCTCGACGATGAGGAGAACGAACCGGGTGCTCGCTGCGTGGCGGCTGCTGTAGTCGATGGGCAAGGACGCCCCCTAGGCGCTCTGAGCATGTCCGGCCCGGCCTGGCGGATCGACGACGCCATGGTCGAGAAGATCGGTCGACGGCTCCGCGAAGCTGCGGACGAGGTAGCCGCCCAACTGATCTGATCTTTTGCGGTTTTCCCAAACCGAGTTCGCTTATCATGCGACGTCATGAAGCTCGCCTCCGTCCTGAACCCCCTATCTGATCACAATCTCGCTCTCGCGGCTCAGGCGGGTGTGGAGGAAATCGTGATCCGGTGTCCCGGCCGCGATCTCTCTGCGATCGATCAGATGCAGGAGAAGGTCGAAGCCTTTGGAATGCGGGTCGGTGTCGTCGAGGGGGGCCTGCCCCTCGACGCCATCAAGCTCGGACGTGACGACGGTTCCGAACTGGAGGCCTTCGAGGCGCTGGTGCGACACCTGGGCGCCCGAGGCATACCAATCGTCTGTTACAACTTCATGGCAGGCACCGATTGGATCCGGACCACGGTCGACGCGCCCGAACGCGGGGGCGCACTGGTGACCGGGTTTCGTCTCACTGACGTAGAGAAAGCCCGCATCCCGGGACGGGACCCCTACGGCGAAGAAGGACTCGAGCGGGGAGCCGACCGCAACGGACTTTGGAAAGCGCTCGAGGGCTTCCTGACCGAGATCGTCCCGGTCGCCGAAGAGGCGGGCGTGGTCCTGGCGATGCATCCGGACGACCCGCCTCTCCCCCATCTGTTGGGGAACGACCGCATCATGTACGACGTCGATGCCTTCGAGCGGCTCGTGAACCTGGTCCCTTCGCCCTCCAACGCCATCGCCTTCTGTCAGGGAACCTTCTCGGAGATGGGCATCGACATCCCAGCCACGATTCGCCGGCTCGGAAGTCACATCGCCTATGTCCACTTCCGGGACGTGCGAGGCACGGCTGAGGATTTCGTCGAGACATGGCAAGACAATGGGCAGACGGACATGGTCGAGGCCATGCGCGCCTACCGCGAAGTGGGCTTCACCGGACCAATGCGTCCCGACCATGTCCCCCAGATGGACGGAGAGCAGGGCACACCCGGCTATACGATGCTCGGACGCCTCTACGCCTATGGCTACATACGCGGTCTGATCCAGGCCACCGAGAGCGGGCCCTGATTCCACCGTCGACGCGGTGTTCTCAGCGGTCAGCTGGGACGCACGGCTATCACGTCGATCTCGAAGTGGAGAGCAGGCGAAAGGCAATTGGACAGTGTGGTTCGCGCCGGGAAGGGCTCGCTGAAGTATTCGCGGTAGATCTCGTTGTATCGCGGTCCGTTGGCGGGATCCCGGATGTAGCTCGTCACCCGGACGACATCTTTCAAGGTGAGGCCGGCGGAGGCCAGGACACGCTCGACATTGGCCAACGAGCGCCGCATCTCCTCCTCGAAGGTACCCGCCACGATGTTGCCTTCAGCATCGACCGAGGCTTGACCCGACACGAAAACGAACCCATTTGCCTCCACTGCTGGGCTGAAGGGGAGATGGGTGGAGATGTCGGCGTCCACCGGACGCCAGCCCCGTGCGTTCGTCTCTGTCATGCCGACTGCAGGACGGTCATGGCCTTCGCCACCCGTTCCAGGGTCACATCGACGTCGGTCTCCGTGTGGGCAGCCGACACGTACCAGATTCCGCGGCCCGTCACCCACACTCCGTGCTCGACGAGCGTCTGAGCGAAGGAGGCGTAGCCTGCCAGATCTAGACGTTGCAAGGATCCGAAATCCGTAACGGGTCCCGACCCGAAGCCGACATGGAAGGCCATCGGGAGGCCCTGCACATTCATCTCGATGCCGTACTCGTTGGCCAGCTGCCTCAGTCCGTCCTGGAGGCGTCCTCCCAGGCGCTCGAGGGCCTCGTAGGGAGGATCGGCGACGAGGCGCTCCACAGTGGCCGTCGTCGCCGCACAAGCCATCACCGAGGCATTGAAAGTTCCCGAGTGGTTGATGCGAGCGGTCCCGAACCCCTCCATCAGATCCTCCTTGCCCGCCAGAGCAGCCACTGGCCAGCCGCCGGCCAGAGCCTTGCCGTAGGTAGCGAGGTCCGGTGTGACTCCGTACCGCTCGGCGGCGCCACCGAGGGCGACACGGAACCCAGAGATGACTTCGTCGAAGATCAGTACCACTCCGTGCCGGTCACAGAGCTCCCTCAGCCCTTCGAGGTATCCGGGCCGAGGCTCGATCGAACCGGCATTGAGCATCACCGGTTCGGTGATGATCGCGGCGACCTCGTCACCCACATCTTCCAGGACGTCCTCGACGATGGACAGATCGTTCCAGGGCAACATGATCGAATCATCGAGATGCGCCGCCAGTTGACCCTCACTCGCCACTCGAGGTGCACCGGCCTCATCTACGGCCACCAGTACGTTGTCGAGCCATCCGTGATACTGGCCGGCGAAGCGGATGAACTTGTCCCGTCCAGTCGCCGCCCGGGCAGCTCGCAGAGCCGCCTGCACGGCTTCGGTACCAGTCATCGCGAATCGGACCTTGTCGGCCCAGCCGATGGCCTGGAGTACGGCCGCTGCGGCCCTGATCTCCAATTCGTGCTGAGCGCCGTACACCATCCCCTTTCGACATGCCGCGTCGACCGCGTCGAGGACTTCGTCGGGGGCATGCCCCAAGAAATTGGGACCCTGACCCAACAGGTAGTCGATGTACTCGTTTCCATCCACGTCATACAGGCGTGCTCCCTTTCCGTGGGAGATGAACACCTGTGGGCCGAGTAGCCGGACGTTCGAATGGACTCCTCCCGGGGTCAGTTCGAGCGCTTGCTCGCGTAACTCCTCTGAACGATCTCTCACAGCACGATTCCTTGGGCTCGATTTCGTATTGCGGTCGAGTATGTCACGATGCAAACTACACCTCAAGCAGACGCGGAAGGCGGACATGTTCGATCTGGTCATACGAAACGGTTCCGTGCTCGACGGACACGGCACGGCTGCGCGTCAGATGGACGTCGCTGTCGAGGATGGGCGCATCGTGGCAGTGGAGCGCTTGAGCGAGGGAGTGAACGCGGACCGTGTGATCGATGCCACCGGAAAGGTCGTATGTCCTGGGTTCATCGACATCCACACCCACTCGGACCTGAGTCTGGTCGCCGATGGGTTGGGCGAGAGCAAGCTGCGTCAGGGTGTGACCACCGAGGTGGTGGGGAACTGCTCCTTCGCCGCTTTCCCGATCGAACCCTCACGGCTCGATCTCCATGCCGACCATCTGGCCAGGGCGACCACTGCACTCACACCCTGGTGGACCGACCTCGATGGATACGCCGACGCCCTCCACGCCGAGGGATTGGGTATCAACGTCGCTCCCCTGGCGGGCCACGGCACCTTGCGGGTAGCTGCTATGGGGGTCGAACAACGACCGCCGCGGCCCGACGAACTCGAGCGGATGCAACGCGACCTGGCAGCGATGCTCGACCAAGGCGCTTTCGGTATGAGTACCGGCCTCACGCATGTTCCGAGTGCATATGGAGCCTTCGACGAAGTGGCGGCTCTCGCGAGAGTGCTGGAATCCAGGGGGGCCCTCTACGCCACCCACTCCCGAGTCAGCGGGCCAGCCCACCGAGGCTCCGTTGGCGAAGCCATCGATCTCGCCCGCGAGACCGGGGTGACCGTCGAGTTCAGCCACCTCGCCATCAACCATCCAGATCGGTGGGGAACGGGCGAAGAACTCGTCGCCCTGTTCGACGAGGCCCGGGCAGATGGGATCGACATCTTCTTCGACGTCTACCCGTATCACGCCTCCTCCTCGTCCCTGACCCAATACCTACCGCCGTGGGTTCAGGCGGACGGTACGGAGGCCATGCGAGCTCGGCTGGCTGACCGAACGGTACGAGAGCGAGCGCTGCAAGAGATGACTCAGGGCTGGTTCGGAGGCATTCCGTGGCTCTTCGACCGCTTCCTGGTCAGCGATGTCCCGGACGGAGAAGGGGCCGGGAAAACCCTCGCCGAATTGTCGGAGGACTCCGGCGTCGACCCCTACGAACTGACCCTGCAACTGTGCGAGCGCTACGGCAACCGCATCCAGGTGGTTCTCTTCTATCGCACGGAGGAAGACGTCTCCACGTTTCTCGCCCACCCACTCGCCATCGTGGGCTCGGACGGCAACGCCATCCCTCTCGACCAGGGCGCCAATCGACCGCACCCCCGTCATTTCGGCACGTTCCCGAGGGTCTTGGGACGGTTCGTCCGACAGCTCGGGGTCTTGGAGCTGAGCGACGCCGTTCGGAAGATGACATCCGAGCCGGCCCGACGTCTGGGGCTAACTGATCGGGGATCGGTGGAGCCGGGGAAGGTGGCGGATCTGGTCGTCTTCGATCCCGAGGAAGTCATCGACAACGCCGACTTCGCCCAGCCTCCCGCCGCTCCGACCGGGATAGACCAGGTCATCGTGGGCGGCACCGTCATGATCGACGATGGAGTGATCGCCTCCGATCGACCTGGTCGGGTCCTCCGTCGCTAGCGAGCGACCCCGACCGCCCCGCTCAATCGACGCGAATCCGATCCGCCTCGAAAGCGTCCGCCCTCCTTCATGGCGATCTGGACATTCGCGAAGGCAGGGTCGTAGTTGTGGTTGGAGTGGATCACCTCCATCCCCCTCGCCCTGACGGCCTCCACCACCCGGCGAGGCGTCCGCAACTCCGTATATGCCGGTGTGCCCTCGCTGTGCCATCGTGGCGCTACCACGGCCTCGACCGGCGTCATTCCGAAGTCGATCACATTGCTGATCGCCTGAGATACCGCTGAGCTGATCGTCCAGCCACCGGGGGCTCCGACGACCATCCAAGGTTCGCCGTCGCGACGCAGCACTGAGGGAGACACGGCGCTCGCGCGCGCCCGCCCGGGAACGTATGAGTTCGGTCGACCGGGAATCGGATCCATCAGGCTCACACAGTCGTTCCAGGTGAAGCCGGTGCCCGGGACCACGACACCGGAGCACATGGTGAGGGTGTGAGTGATCGAAGCGCAGTTGCCCTCGGCGTCCATGATCGAGACATGGGTCGTGAAGCCGGGCATGTTGAGTGCCCGACGATCGGGCAGCTCTCCTCTCCGTATGCGATCGGCGATGCGAGCAGCGTGGTCCTTGGAAAGGAGTTCATCGGCCGGAACAGGCTGGAATGCCGGGTCGGTGAGGTGGTTGCCCCGCGTGACTCCGACCCATGCCAATGTCGCGGCGACGACGAACGCATGGTCTGGACCGTTGTGGTCCATAGAGGCCAGGTCGAATTGCTCGAGGATGTTGAGAGCCTGCAGGGTCAGGAGGCCACCACCCGGGACGGCCGAACAGGCCACCTCGATTCCCCGGTAATCGATCGTCAGGGGCGGTTCGATCACCGGTTGGTAGCCCGCGAGGTCTTCTCGTGTCACGAAGGCGCCATTCGCTTCGAAGTCGGCCACGATCACATCTGCGAGCCCACCTCGATAGAAGTCGCCGGCGCCATGCTCCGCGATTCGGGCGATGCTGGCCGCTTGGTCGGGGTTGGCATAGAACTCCCCGGTTCGCTTGATCTCACCTTCGGAGTTGTGGAACAGGGCACGAGCCGCTGGGGTCGATGCGTATTTGTCACGCGGGTGCGGCATCCCCGGAATGGCCGGCTCCTGACCACGATGAGCGACGTACTCAGGTATCTGGAATCCGGCTCGGCTCAGTTCGATACTCGGAGCGAGTAGCTCACTCAACGGCCGCGTCGCATGACGACGGTGGATCTGGTCGAATCCGGCCACCGTTCCCGGTGTCATTATCGACCGGTAGCCCACCATGTTCCGGTGATCGGGGAAGAGAGCGAAACGCCACATCTCGGTGTAGCTCTCGACCTCGTCTACCCAGATCTCCGGATACATCCTCGAGCCGATCCGGGGCCAGAACCCGATGTGCTCGTAGGTCCCCGTCTCCGCGATGAACAGTGTCGCCGCCCCCCATCCTCCGAGACCACACATGAACGGGTCCACCACCATCTGCATGTAGCCGGCCGCGATAGCGGCGTCGAAGGCGTTCCCGCCTGACTCCAGCACGTCGACGCCCGCCTCCACGGCTGCAGGTTGTGGCGCCACCACTATGCCCTTCATGTACACCTCTCTCGTGTCGGCTGGTGGACAATAGCCGCATTCGATTGCGGTTATGCTGCAACCTTCGGAATCGAGAGAGGTAGAGATGGAACGCATACTGGTGGCCCAGTTCCGCCAGGAGAGCCACAGTTTCGTGCCCGGATTGACGACGGTGGACGACTTCGAACTCGCTAGCGTCCGCCGTGGAGCGGAGGTCTTCCAGCGGGTCGGGAACCGCGAGATGGACGGCTATCTG
>DATGPZ010000176.1:0-2196 GCA_035304485.1 Acidimicrobiia bacterium
CCCGTGACCCGCCAGCAGATGGCCAGCTTCTTGGTTCGGGCACTCGACGGGGTGGAGCCGATCCAGAACCGGTTCACGCTCCGTGACGGGATCCGCTGCACGAAGGACGGGCTGAGCTGCAGCGGCCGGACGACCCTGGCCCGCGGCATCGACTTCGATGTCATGGAGGGCTGGTACCAGGTGCTCCCCTATCAGGGCAACGAGAAGGTCGAACTCTCCTCGGGTTCCACCCATGTCGAGTTCAGCTGGAACGGCTCGTCGATCGAACGGGAGTACCTGGGGATCACCGAAGGCGACACCCGGGCCTGGAAGCAATGGCGCATCGACCCGCCGAAACTGACACGCGGTACCCACACGCTGAGAGCGACCTGGCGGTGGAATGGCGTCACCACCCAGACGGTGACTTACACGATCACGGTTCCGTGACGGCCGCTTCTTTCGCATCTGCCCGAGAAGCCATCGATCAGGAGGGTTCGGAGCGACCCTGGCGTACTCCCGCGTGCTTCGCCTTCGCCTGTGGCGAAACCTAGAGATCCTTCCGTCCCCGCTCCATCACGTCGACACTCAGGAATGGGCCCGTGAGAACCGCCAAAACCTGCGCCTTTGGTAGTCGTCGTAGCTTCCGTCGTTTTTGTGCTCCCAGTCGTAGACGTACTCGCCGGCATTCAGATCGGCGGTGAAGTGACGCTCGACCTCGAATCCCGCCTCGGTTGCGATCCGCTCGATGAAGAACGGAGAAGGACGACTCCCCCGGCCGCCCAGTGCCTCTTCGTTGACGGCGGAGTCTTCGTCGACGAGATAGATGGCATCGGGGTCGGTCGAGTCGCATACGACAGATTCGAGAATCATCTCGTCGCTGATTTGGAAGCATCTCTCGAGGTGCTTCTCGACACTCTCCAGGTGATAGAGCAAGCCGAGATTCAGGATCAGGTCGAACCGGCCGAGGTGGCCGAAGTCTTCGTCCAGGTCGGCCAGAACGAAGTCGATCCCAGGCACGTCCCTGTACTTGAGACGTCCGAAGGTGAGATTCTCCTCCCTGCCGTCGACGCACGTGACCTCGGCGCCGAGGCTGGCGAAAAAGGCGCCGATGTCGCCATGGCCAGCGCCGAGCTCAAGAATCCGTTTTCCACTCACTGACTCCAATCCGTAGATGGAAAGGATCTTGGCGATTCGGGTGACCCGCCAAAGATCGTATGTGCCATCGAACAGCCCGTCGGTGCGCAGGGCGTACGAGTGGGTCACGTAATGGTCGATCGGCGAGCCGACTCGGAGCCTCATCATGTACTCGATGCGATCCAGTCGCTCTGCAATCTCGCGAAGCGTGCGATATGACTGGCGGAGGGCTCTGAGGATCCTGCCAGGCGCTAGAGGAAGCTTTCGGGCCATCTTCTCAGAGCGTATCTGCCGAAGCACCGGACACGCCTAGGGCGGCGGGATCATCCTTTCATCCCACCGAAACCAACGAGTGGTCGGAACGGTTGAGCGGTTCGACCCCATCGTCCGTGACCACGACGATGTCTTCGATACGAACCCCGAAACGACCCGGCAGGTAGATGCCCGGTTCGATCGAGAACGCCATGCCCGGCTCCACCGGCTGCGAGTTTGTCTCGATGATGTAGGGGTTTTCGTGGACTTCGAGGCCGATGCCGTGGCCAGTTCGGTGGATGAAGTACTCCCCGTAGCCGGCTTCCTCGATGATCCGACGTGCGGCGGCGTCGATCTCCGCGGGGATCGCTCCGGGCCGGACCGCCTGGGCGGCTGCCCACTGGGCGGCGAGCACCACGGCGTGCACCTCCTGCTGCTCGGGTGTTGGCTCACCCACGACGAAGGTCCTGGTGGTGTCAGAGCAGTAGCCGCCGAGGCGACCCCCGAAGTCGATGATGACCATGTCGCCCTCGGCGATCACCCGATCGGTCGGCTCGTGGTGTGGTGATGCCCCGTTGGGTCCCGCCGCCACGATCTTGAATGTGTCGATGTCGTGGCCTTCCTCGACCGTCCAGTCGGCGACGATCCGTGCTACTTCCCGTTCGGTGAGAGAAGACATCTCCAAGCCGGCGAGTCGGGCGACCACGCGGTCGGCGGCGTGGGCGGCGCGGCGAAGCAACTCGATCTCCTCGGGCTCCTTGCGAATGCGAAGGGAGGTCATCAGCGGCCCTGCGGAGGCGAAGCGGGCATCTGGCAAGGCGTCTTGCAACG
>DATGPZ010000177.1:0-8885 GCA_035304485.1 Acidimicrobiia bacterium
GCCTTCGAGCTGGGCGGCCGTGTCCGCATCGACCGGGAAGATGATGTCGACTGATCCGGCCAGGAACTCGGCCACTCGGGTCGACGCCTCGGGAATCGGGCGCCAGATGACCTGCTCCACGCGAGGGGGACCGAGCCGATAGTCGAGATTCGCCTCGACCACGAGTCGCTGATTCGGCACCCACTCCACGAACTTGAACGGACCGGTCCCGATCGGGTGCTCGGCAAACTCCTCCATGCTGAGGGTGGCGATCCTCGTAGGTTCCACGATTACCTGGGATGCGACGCCGAGCCAAGACGGATCGTCTTCAGGGCCGAAGTCGTAGGCCGTGTGGAAGCGGACGGTGTAGTCGTCGACCACTTCGATCTCGGTGATGTCTGTCTGGAAGTTCATGCTCGCTCGGGGCGATTCCGTTGCCGGGTCGAGCAGGCGATCGAAAGTAGCCTTGACCGCTTCGGCGGTGAAGGGCTCGCCGTTGTGGAAAGTGACTCCCTCCCGCAGCTTGAACTCCCAGGTGACGTCGTCGAGCTTCGTCCAGGACTCCGCCAGCACCGGGTAGTAGGAGGTCGTCTCGAAATCGAACAAAACCAGAGGCTCTTGAATCTGGCGGGCAATCGTATGGGTGAACCGGTTGCGGTGCATCTGGGGGTCCAGGGTCTGCGGATCCCAGGGCACGGCGATGGTCAGGGTTCCCGACGGCCCCTCGGCATCCGGTGGCGAGGTGTCGTCGGTCCCGGCCGTCGTCGTCGTGTCCCCGCCTCCGGTCGTGGTGGCGGTGGTGGCCGGCGCGTCGTCGCCTGCCGCCGACGTCTCCGTCGGCTCTTCAGCGTCGCCGCAGGCAGCGATCACCATCATCACCGCGACCAGCAGCGCCGCCAGGCGCCATGGTCGCGACTTGGTGTCGCGCGGCTCACCAGCTACCCGAGATTCGGGTGTCGGTCCTGCCTTTCTCATTTGCTCTCCTCTTGGATCGTGTCCGTCGAGCGGACGTTTCCCGTATGGGCGGAAGAAGACTTCGCGGAACGGCTCCGCTGGTGCGGATCGGGGATGGGATGCGCCTCGATCAAGGCACGCGTGTAGGGATGCTTGGGGCTGCGATGGACCTCGACGGGGTCGCCGGTCTCGACGATCTGGCCGGCCTTCATCACTGCGATCGAATCGCAGAACCTCTCCACTACCGCCAGGTCGTGGGCGATGAGGAGATAGGTGAGGCCGAGCCGGTCCTGGAGCTCCTGCAGCAGGACCAGGATCTGCGCCTGCACGGACACGTCCAGAGCCGAGACCGGCTCGTCTAGAACCAACACGCTCGGCTCCACGGCCAGAGCTCGGGCGATGGCGATCCGTTGACGTTGGCCGCCCGAGAACTCGTGGGGATAGCGTTCCAGGGCCGCCTGAGGCAGCCCGCACATGTCCGCCAGCTCGGCTACCCGCTCCTTTCGGCCGGCCCGATCCCGCAACTTGTGTACCCGGATGCCTTCGCCGATGAGGTTCCCCACCTTCCAGCGAGGATTCAGTGAGGAGGTTGGGTCCTGGAAGACGATCTGTACCCGCCGGGCGAAGTCCCGATCCGACCTCACCTTGCGAGCGGTGACATCCACACCGTCGACTAGTACTGAGCCCGAGTCCGGACGGATCAGCCGGCACACCATCCGGGCGACGGTGGACTTGCCCGACCCGGATTCGCCGACCAAGCCCAACGTGGTACCCGGCTCGATTCGGAACGAGACTCCGTCGACTGCTTTCATGCGCGCCGACCGCCCGAACGCCTCCGATCCGACCTTGAAACTCTTGACGAGGTCGACAACCTCCAGCGAGAGGCCATAGCGCCCGTTCGGGACGGCGGTCGTGTCGCGGTTCACGATGGTTTCGCTCGCCACCGTTACGCTCGGACGACTTCGCGCAGGGGATGGAAACACCGGGTGCTGTGCATCCCGTGGGTTTCCTCCGACGGCACTTCTTCACGACAACGGTCCGTTGCCCGGTCACAACGCGGGGCGAAAGGACAGCTCGTCAGCTCCCCGACCACCTGGATCGACGATCCCGGGATGGGCACGAACGGGCCCGTGTCGCCCATACGAGGCAGGGACCGCAAGAGGGCTCCGGTGTAGGGATGAGTAGGGGCGTCGAAGAGGTCGAAAACGTCGGCCTGCTCGACCACGATCCCGCCGTACAACACTGCCACGCGGTCACAGGTCTGGGCCACGACGCCGAGGTCGTGGGTGATCAGCATCACACCCGCGCCGCGGTCGGCGCACACTTTCAGGAGCAGCTCGAGGACCTTGCGTTGAACGGTGACATCGAGGGCGCTGGTCAACTCGTCTGCGATGATCAGCTCCGGCTCGGCGATGAGAGCACTGGCGATGACCACCCGCTGGCGCATTCCACCCGAGAGCTGATGGGGGTAGGCCTGGAGACACCGTTTGGGATCGTTGATCCTCACTTCGTCCAAGAGATCGCCGGCCACCTGCAGCGCCTCTTTGTGCGACACAGGCTCGTGGACTCGTAGCGCCTCGGCGAGTTGGGCGCCCACCGTCCGAACCGGGTCCAGGGCGGTCAGGGCATCCTGGAATATGTATCCGATGTGCGCACCTCGGACCTTGCGGAGCTCGGCGGGGGAAGCCCCGATCAGCTCCTTTCCCTGGAACCTGATGCTCCCCGAGACCTGGGCGGTCGACGGCAACAGGCCAACGACGGATCGGGCGGTGGCCGACTTGCCGGCCCCGGACTCGCCCACGACCCCGAAGACTTCTCCTTGCTTGACTTCGAAGCTCACGGAGGAGACGGCAGTGACCTGCCCGAAGCGGACATTCAAGTCTTCGACCGCCAGCAAAGGTGTCATTGCGCTGGTTCGCCTCCTCCGGTACGGCGTGCTTCACACCGTAGAGTCCAATGTATCGACGAGAGACTATAGACTATAGGCGTGGCTGTCAACGACGACCCGAGCACCATTTCCGACCACAGAATCTGGGTCGCAGACCCGTCTTCTCGCCTGGCCCAGGCGATCGAACGGGGAGGCGGAACCCCCACCAATGACCCGACCGGCGTGACCGGAGTGGTGTGGACGGGCAAGGACCTGTCCGAGCTCCGTGATCTCCTCACTCCCGCCGTCGAGTGGCTCCAACTCCCTTCGGCCGGGATCGAGCGCTATGTGGCGGCCGGCGTCGTGGAGCCGACCCGGACCAATACCTGCGCCGGACCCGCCTACGCCAAGACCGTCGCCGAGCATGCGCTGGCTTTGATGCTCGCCTGCAGCCGCCGGCTCCCCACCTACAGCCGCGCCCGACGGTGGGAACGGGTCGAGATCTCGTCGGTCCTCGGGGCTACGGTCGCCATCGTCGGGTGCGGTCGCATCGGCCGTGCCCTGATCGACCTGCTGGGTCCCTTCCAGGCCCGCATCCTGGCGTGCAACCGCTCCGGAAGACCGGTGGAGGGAGCCACCCAGACCGGCGACATGGCGTTCGTGGACCGCGCCATCGAGCAGGCCGACTTCGTAGTGGTGGCCGCTCCGGCGACGCCGGAAACGAAAGGGCTGATCGGGAAGCGACAGCTGGAGCGGATGCCATCCAACGCCTACCTCATCAACATCGCCCGGGGCTCGCTGGTCGACACCGACGCCCTGGTCGGTGCGCTTCGGGCCGGAAGCATCGCCGGGGCGGCTCTGGACGTCACCGACCCGGAACCGCTGCCCGACGGGCATCCCCTCTGGGAGCTCGACCGGGCACTGATCACACCGCATGTCGCCAACCCGGACGCCTGGGACGAGAAACAACTGGTGGGCCTGGTGGAAGAAAACGTCCGCCGCTTCCTGGCAGGCGAGGAACTCCTGGGAGTGGTCGATCCGGCCCGCGGATACTGACGTCGCCCGCGACCTTCGGGCTCAGAGCTGGTCGATCGGGATGTCTGGTTCCGGGAAGTAGCTCTTGTCCTGGTCGGCGTCCCGCTTGTACGTGAACACCGACCGTTCGTAGACCATCACGGTGACGCCGTCCTGGTTGAGCCCGCGTGTCCGGAACGAGACGATCCCTCCGTAGGGTCGGCTCTTCGACTCCCGCTTGTCGAGGACCATCGACTCGGCATAGAGGGTGTCTCCGACGAACACCGGATTGGGCAGCTGGATCCGATCCCAACCCAGGTTGGCGAAGGCCTTTTGGGACGTGTCGATCACACTGAGCCCGAGGACCATCGCCACGGTCAGCCCCGAGTTGACGATGACCTTCCCGAAAGGAGTGGTGGCGGCGTAGTGGTAGTTGAAATGGGATTGGTTGGTGTTCATGGTCAGCAGCGTGAACCAGGTGTTGTCGGCTTCGCCGATGGTGCGGCCGACCGGTGACCGGTAGACCTCTCCGATCTCGAAATCCTCGTAGTACCGACCGAAGTCTTGCTGCGGCATCCCATCGCTCCTTCAAAAGTCAGACAACAGAGCCTAGCAACGTAGAGATTCACCTACCCAGAGACCGAACTAGGCTTTGAGTCCAGGCAAACGTCTGACTTTTCGATTCCCGGAGGACGAGATTGCAGCCGCTGGCCGACTTGAGGGTCGTGGCGATCGAACAGTACGGAGCCGGTCCCTTCGGCTCCCTCCACCTCGCCGACCTGGGCGCCGAGGTCATCAAGATCGAGGACCCACGGCACGGCGGTGACGTCGGCCGTTACGTGCCTCCGTTCCAAGAGGGCGAGGACAGCCTCTTCTACGAGACCTTCAATCGCAACAAGAAGAGCATCTCGCTCGACATCTCCTCCCCCACGGGACGGGAAGTGTTCGAGGATCTGGTCCGATCAGCCGACGCTGTCTACTCCAACCTGCGGGGTGACGTCCCCGCCAAGCTCGGCATCCGCTACCAGGATCTGGCCCACCTCAACCGGCGGATCGTGTGCGTCTCGCTCTCCGGGTTCGGGACGACCGGCCCGCTGTCGGACGAGCCGGGCTACGACTACGTGCTCCAGGGTCTGGCCGGATGGATGAGCCTCACCGGCGAACCCGACGGCCCTCCCACCAAAACCGGGCTCTCCCTCGTCGACTACAGCGGCGGGCTGGTGGCTGCCCTGGCACTCCTCGCCGGGGTGCATGCGGCGCGTCGTGACGGCGTGGGAATGGACTGCGACCTCAGCCTCTACGACACCGCCGTGTCGCTCCTCACCTATCCGGCCACGTGGCACCTGAACAGAAACTGGACTCCACGGCGCACCCGACGTTCCGCCCACCCTTCTCTGGTCCCCTTCCAGCTGTTCCAGGGAGGAGACGACGAGTGGTTCGTGGTGGGATGCGCCAAGGAGAAGTTCTACCGGCGCCTCACCGAGGTGGTCGACCGGCCAGATCTGGCCACCGATCCTCGATTCGTCGACTTCGCTGCCCGCAGCCAGCACGCCGACGAGCTCATCGACCTGTTGGACGAGATCTTTTCGACCCGTCCGGCCCAGGAATGGATCACCGCCCTCAAAGCCGCCGGGATCCCGACCGGCCCGGTCCAGAGCGTGGAGGAGGCTCTGGAAGATCCCCACACCCTGGCTCGGGACCTGATCGTCGAGACCGACCACCCTCGCTTCGGGACGGTGAGGTCGCTCGCCAGCCCGGTGCGGGTCGACACCACCGAGGAGGCGACTCACCGCCGGGCCCCGGCCCGAGGCGAGCACACCGACGAGATCCTCTCTCGCCTGCTCGGATACGACCAGGAACGGATCGACCGCCTTCGCGAGGCGGGGGCGTTCGGGACGGAGCCGACCGGGGAGGGCCGGACTCGATGACGACGACGGCCGGACCCGCCTACCAGCAGATCGCAGACGCGTTGCGGGAACGAATCCTCACGGGCCAGCTCTCGCCCGGGGAGCGCCTTCCCAAAGAGGAAGAGCTGGCAAGGGGATTCGGCGTCAGCCGATCGACCGTGCGGGAGGCGTTGCGGGCGCTGGCGACACAGCGACTGGTCGTGACCACCCGGGGCGTGACCGGAGGCACCGCGGTGGCCGACCAGATCCCGCCCGACGTCAGCCACTCCCTGATCGAGTGGCTGGAGTGGTCGGCCATCGCCGACCAGATATCGGTGAGCGAACTGCTCCAAGCGCGAGAGATGTTGGAGGTGCCCGCCAGTGGCCTGGCGGCGGCGAATCGCACACCCGACCAGTTGGAGCGTCTGGCGGCGGCTCTCGAGACAGAGATCTCACCATCCCGTCCCTTCGAGAGCACGCGCCGATTCCACTTGCTCGTGGTGGAGACCTCCGGCAATCGCCTCCTGGAGCCGCTCACCCGCCCGCTGTTCGTGGTGCTCCAGGATCGCTTCCTCCGCGACCTGGCTCCAGCCAGCTTCTGGATGCGGGTCGACGAGGAGCATCGTCTCATCTATGACGCCATCGCGGCCGGGGACCGACTGGCTGCCGAATACGAGATGCGCGAGCACCTCCAGCATCTGCGTCGCATGTATGAGCAGATCGACCGACACCGCTAGAGGTCGGGCGAAATTCATGCCCGGTCGAGTGGACCCTCCCCGGCGTAACCTGGACTCATGGAGCTGCTGGTCGGCACCGCAGGCGGTGTGTTCGATGAGACCGGTCGACCTCTCTCGTCGAGCCCGGTGGTCCATCTCGCCCGCCGTGACGACGCTTGGTGGGCGGTAGGCCCCGAAGGCCTGATTCGGAACGGCAGACCGGTGACGGATACGCCGAACGTGACCCTCAACTGCGTGCTTCCCACGGAGCACACGGTGTGGGTGGGAGGTTCCAACGCTCGACTGTTCCGGCTGGAGGCCGAAGAGCTGCGCGAGGAGACCACTTTCCTCGGCGCTCCCGGCCGGGACAAGTGGCACACGCCCTGGGGAGGCCCTCCCGACATCCGCTCCATGTCGGAGGCATCCGACGGCGTCGTATATGTGAACGTGCATGTCGGCGGCATCCTCCGCTTCGACGACTCCGGATTCGTCCCGACCGTCGACATCGAGTCCGACGTCCACCAGGTGGTTGCCCATCCGACCCGACCGGAGGTGGCGGCAACCGCGTCGGCCCGGGGATGGGCGGTGACGGTCAACGGTCATGATTTCGAGTTCAACAGTGACGGACTCACCCATACCTATTGCCGGGCTGTCGCCCTCGATGGCGACACGATCTGGGTGTCCGCCTCCCGTGGCCCACGCGGTGGCGACGCTCGTCTGTTCCGGGGGAACCTGGCGGGCACCGAAGTCGAGCCGGTGTCCGGCTTGCCCGTCTTCGATGGGAACCTCGACACCCACTGTGTCCTGGCGAACGGTGGATTCGTCTTCGTCGGTCATGGACCCGAGGTGTGGGGCTCGACCGACTCGGGCGCGTCGTGGGAGCTCCTACTGGGAGACCTGCCCGACGTGACCTGCCTCGCCTGAGAACACCTGGTTCAGCCGTCGAGACGCTCTGACACGGCGTGTGCCATCCGCTCGACTATCTCGCTGAGGATCTCCGGTGCGGTGGCGAAGTTGAGACGGGCGTGGCCGACACCACCCGCTCCGAACGGAGCTCCCGCGGACAGCGCCACCCGGGCTCTATCCAGGAAGAAGGCGGCGGGTTCGTCCAACCCATAGGGGCGGAAGTCGAGCCACGCCAGATACGTGGCCTCGAGGGGGCCGAAACGAACTTCCGGCAAGTGCCGGGCCAGCAGTGCCTCGAGCTGGTCCCGATTGGCGTCGATCTGGGCCGTGACCTGGTCGAGCCACTCTTGTCCATGGCGATAGGCGGCGGCGTTGGCCACCAAGCCGAGGCTCGACACCCCGACCTTGTCGGGAGTGAAGTAGCCGGTCCAGATCTCGATATCGGCCGAATTCGAGAGCACGACCTGGGCACACTTGAGCCCCGGGATGTTCCAGGCCTTGGACGCCGAGGTGACGGTGACGACAGTGGATGGGTCGACGGTCGCCGCCACCACGTGCTGGATCCCGCCCCGCACCAGAGGAGCATGCACCTCGTCGGCGATGACCCGAGAGCCTTTCGAGGAAGCCAGTTCCACCACCGCCTCGACCTCGGCCCGAGTGAAGGCTCGCCCCGTCGGGTTCCACGGGTTGCACAGGACTATGCAGCCCGCTCCCCCGTCGAACGCCCGCCCGATCGATTCCAGATCCAACCGATAGCGACCGTCGGCGTCCGGCTGACAGGGAACGTCGACCAGCTGGCGGCCGGCTCGCTCCACCATCGAGAAGAACGGGTAGTAGACGGGCGTGTGGAGCACGACGGACGAGTCCGGTTCGGTCAGGTGGACGATGGCCCGCCGGAGCCCTTCGACCACGTCCGGGACCGGGAACACTTGGGACGGTCCCACTTCCCAGCCCAGCCGATCCGACCAGAAACCGCAGGCGGCGGTGGCTGTTTCCTCTTCCAAGACGGCATACGGGTAGCCGACCTCGCCCGCGTCGATCGCCGCGTGGAGCGCCTCGGCGACGGGAGGCGCCAGACCGAAGTCCATCTCTGCCACCCAGGCCGCCAGCACGTCATCGGGATAGGTGTTCCATTTGAACCCTCCCCGGGACCGCAGTCGCTCGACGCTCTGTAGATCCACCCTTCGGAGCCTAAACCGGGACCGAACGCTGATCCCACGAGGTGCTCCGGTTGCCGACGCTTCGATGGCGGTTCTGGGCGTCGTGCGACTAGACCCTGCCGATACGATTCGGTGGAACCGGCGCTGCCGGTGAGCCGCCCTCGACCGATCGGACCCGCCCATGGCCAGCAACTCCGAGTCACGCGAACCCGATGATCTCAGGGCGCGCAACCGGACGATCCTGCTCGTCATCGTGGTGGTGGCGATCCTGGGAACGATCGGTCTCGGGTTGCTGGCCGCATGGGGAGCGTTCACGCTCAGCCCGGACGACCAACCGCCGCCGTCTCCCACCGTCGCAGGCATGCCCGCCGGAGAGACCTTCGCCTATCTGGTCGAAGTCGGC
>DATGPZ010000178.1:0-2439 GCA_035304485.1 Acidimicrobiia bacterium
CTGGCAGATCCGCAACGCTCTGTCATCCGGCAGTCCCGACTCGACCTTCAATTTCGGAAACGCAAACGGGATACCGGTGACCTGGACGAGGCTGGCATGACCGCGCTCATCATTCTCGAAGGTGTCGTGATCCTGCTGTTGCTGGTGCTCGTCGCCGGTCTTCTCAAATCACACGCCGAGATCCTTCGCGAGCTTCACCGTCTCGGAGGGAGGCCGGAAGGCGAGATCGGGCCCAGAGGCGTGCGCGTCACGGGACTCGGTCAGGCGCCACTCACCGAGATCACCGGCAGCGACCCTTCCGGCAACGAACGAACCGTCAGCCTCACGCACGGACGGGGAGAGACACTGATCGCATTCCTGTCCACGGGATGCGCGGCATGCCAGGTCTTCTGGCAGACCCTCTCCGAGAAACCGGAGATGCCCACGCCGTCTACGCGACCCGTCATCATCACCAAGGGCTCTGAGGCGGAGTCACCGGGCCAGGTTCGCAAGCTCGCGCCTGCGGGTGTCCCACTCGTCATGTCTAGCGACGCGTGGGACGCCTTCAAGGTCCCGCTCACGCCCTTCTTCATGCTCGTCGGCGGCGAAGGCCAGGTGCTCGGTGAGGGGTCGGCCATGAGTTGGGACCAGTTGCTCGGTCTCCTGGAGCGTTCGCGGGCGGATGCGGAAGAACCGGTGGCGGCCATCTCGCCGGACGACCCCACGCTGTACGAGAACCCGATCCAACGATGAGCAGGCTGCGTCGAGCCGGTGTGAGCGTCGAGGTCCCGGTCGGTTGGGAGGCGGCGACCATGGGTGGTGCCGCCCAACAATTCGGGACCGACGGCTCCCGTGAGCAGTTGACCCTTCACGTCGCTTCGTTCCCGCTCCCGGCGGACATGGCGACCTTCGGTGCCTCGGCCGTGGTGAACATGAGATCCGACGACGTGATGGTGATACTCGTCGAGTACGGGCCTGAATCGGCGAATACCCCGCTCTTTGCCCATCAGGGCATCCCGCGGCTGGAACCGGGCATGTTCTCTCGCGACAACCTCCACCTCACCCTTCCCGGTCAGAGCGGAACCCAACAGTTCTTCACCCACAGAGGACGCGCGTTCTGTCTCTACGTGGTGCTCGGGTCTCACATCGATCGGGCCGACCTCGTGCCGAGAGCAAACGCCATCGTCGAGTCGCTGGACATCTCATGACCCGCAAGGCCACGATCGCTCTGCTCGCCCCGCTGCTGGCGATCGTCGGGTTGCTGGGATTCCAGCCCGACCGGGCGGACGGCGTGACGATCTCCGGCTACTTCACCGACGACGACGGTCGGACGCTAGAGGCCGACATCGATGCCATCGCCGAAGCGGGGATCACCCGAGGCTGCAACCCCCCGGCCAACACCCGCTTCTGCCCCACTGCCACCCTGACACGGGGGGAGATGGCTGCCTTCCTGGTCCGAGCCCTCGGGATACCTTCGTCGAGCACCAACCATTTCAACGACGACAACGGCCATCTCTTCGAACGGGAGATCAACGCCCTCGCCTCTGCCGACATCACCAGAGGCTGCAACCCCCCGGCCAACACGCGATTCTGCCCGGACCGAACCCTGTCCAGAGGTGAGATGGCCGCCCTCCTCGTCCGGGCACTCGACCTCGCAGCGTCGAACCAGAATTGGTTCACCGACGACAACGGCCATCTCTTCGAACGGGAGATCAACGCCCTGGCCGCCGCCGACATCACCCGGGGCTGCAATCCGCCGTCGAACACGCGCTTCTGCCCCAACGACCCCGTGGCGAGGGAACAGATGGCGGCTTTCATCCGGCGCGCCCTCGACATCCCGTACATAACGCTTCGGATCCCGATGGCCGACGGGGACGGCTTCTCCTGCAAGAGCACGAGTGAATGTCGTGTCACCTACGACGTGGTGGCCGGGAGGCAGTATCAGATTCGGGAAGGGCACTTCCTCGCATTGCCTGCGAGCAGCAGCGACAACTCGGCCTTCGGATCGTCCGGCACGAGGATCGAGGTCACTCTCGACGGTTCGTCACAGTCGGTCAGTCCCCTGTCACAGTTCACCGAGGGCTCACTGCGTTATCGGTTGTGGAGCCGGAACGTCAGCTTCTCGAAGGGAACGCACACCCTGATCGTCACCTGGCGTTGGAATGGCGACGTGGTTCGCCGCACGATCGCCACCGTGCGCGCCGGCTAGCGGCGACTACTCCACCACCACGAGTTCACGGGGCGAGTCGTTGAGTGTGATCGGCCCGTCGCTTCCGCACACGACGATGTCCTCGATCCGGACCCCAAATTCCTCTGGCAAATAGATTCCGGGCTCGATGGAGAAGGCCATTCCCTCCTCGAGTGGGAG
The DNA here is from genome assembly GCA_035304485.1 of Acidimicrobiia bacterium. Lineage (GTDB taxonomy): Bacteria > Actinomycetota > Acidimicrobiia > Spongiisociales > ZC4RG35 > ZC4RG17. The sequence goes on from DATGPZ010000178.1 coordinate 2,348, forward strand.
GTCATTGCCCTCGACCAGATACGGATCCTCGTGGACGTCGAGTCCGATTCCGTGACCCGTCCGGTGGATGAAGTAGTCGCCATAGCCGGCGT
>DATGPZ010000179.1:0-2136 GCA_035304485.1 Acidimicrobiia bacterium
CGAGGCGACAGCTTCGATAACGCCATGGCCGAGTCGATCATCGGCCTCTACAAGACCGAACTGGTCCGCAACCGGGGACCATGGCGTGGACTCGACGACCTCGAACTAGCCACCCTGGAATGGGTCGACTGGTTCAACCACCGAAGGATCTTCCACGACCTCGGCCGCATCCCACCCGCCGAATACGAGAAGCACCACTACCTTCAAACCGAGTCAGACCGTCAGGTCGAGACTCACACGATCGAGCATGCATGAAACCCGGGGAGGTTCACTTCACCGATCCCCGCATCGATCGGGCCATCGACAGCTACAGAGAAGCACTTCTCACCGAGTACCTGCCTGAGCTCGATTCCAGCGTCCACGAGGGCTATAGGAGCGAGTTCCGATACAGGCTGGAGCCAACGGTCGTCAACGATCGCTTCATTGCCCTTCGCATGACCGGAAATGCTTATATCGCTGGAGGAGCCAATCCGACACAGCTCATCGACTCGCTAGTCGTCTCAGCCGATGGCCAAGCCATCGATCCTCTTGATGGATTTCTTGACGGCGGGGCCAAGTTGGTCGGGCTGGTGACAGCTGAGATCCTCGCGAACCCCGACTATGTGCAGATCGAAGAATCGATCGATCCTTCGATCGTTGCTTGGATCCCAACTGTGGAAGGAATGGTCGCCGGCTTCGACGAGTACGAGATCGCCGCCGGCTACTTGGGCATCCAAGAGGTCGAGATCCCGTGGACGAATCTCCCCGATGTTTTGGACCCCTCGGGAATCTACATATCCGCCATCCAGGGGTATCTGGAAACGGAATCGTTGCCTCCGTCTCCGTAGGCTGGCGTCACAGAGCGATGGCTACTCAATGGAGAGGCGCCGCATCCGACAACTCCTTCGATCAGCTTCAGTGGCAGCGCCGATTCGTGACCGCAGAACGTCAATACGCTGAGGAAGCTAGGCGCCAGCCTTCTTCAGGATGCGGTGGACTGTCACCCAGGTGCGAGACGTGATCTCCTTATCGAACTGGTTGTCCAGCCAGCCCATCGCTTCGGCGCCGCTGCTCTTCGTCATGTCGGTCACGGTGAACAACTCCCGCTCGGTGCGAGCGATCAGCTGAGTGGCGCTACCGGGCGGCTGATACGGAAGCTCGACGTCGAACTCGGGAGCTCGCTTGCAGAACGTGACCAGGAGTTAGCTCTCTCGGCTGTGCTCGTAACCGGCGAACGGGTCCAGCTCCACCAAGCCCTGCAGGTCGGGGGTCGAGCGAATGATCGTGGTGCTCGAGAACCCGAGCTTCTCGGGCCAGGCCGCCTCGATCGTCGCCTCCATCTCCTCGATGTCGGTCGAGTCAGATCGGAACAACACGTTGCCGCTCGATACCGTCCGGACATCCTCGAAGCCGAATTCCTCGAACACGCCGCGCAGCTTGTCGTTGCGCTGGTTCGGGTTGGCGGGGCCGATGCCTCTGAGCAGGGCAACGTACTCGGGCATGGGTGTCAGGCAGGCACCGTTCCGGGAAGGGACCGGAGGGCGTCGAGAAACGCCTGCCCTTCGGTGTCGTCGAGGACGTCGAAGGAGACCTGCGCTCGCTCGTTCGTCTCCGCTTCGATGGCGTCTCTGACTTCCTCGCCGGCCGGGGTGAGGGCGACCGGTTCGCGGGTGGCGTATCCGGCGGCAACGAGTTCGTCCACACCGTCTGCATCCGGGGCGACGGAGCCTCCGTTCCACAGCGCGGTCATGGGCACCATCGCCGGGGCGGTCAGCCCACGTGACGACCAGGCCACAGCGTGGTCGTGTTGGCGGATGTAGCGGAGGTTGGTGAGAAGCGTGTGGAGGGCGAGGTACGGGTCGGCCGGCTCGGGCACCTCCCGGTGGGCCACCGATACGTCGTGTTCGGGTGAAGCGGCGTCACTGACCCGACGAGAGAACCGGGTGGCGGTCGCCACGGCGTCGTCGTGGCCGGCCCACAGCTCCGTCGCCGCCCGGGCACGGGCCCACAGCAGCTCCTCCAACAGGTCCCGCATCTGGTCGACGGCCACCAAGCGGCCGTCTTGCGATGACACGAGACCCAAACGGGTGAGCTCGTCGAGGCGGGCGTCGACCCGCTCCGGCGGCATGTAGCGCATCCGTAGCCGGGCGACCTGGG
>DATGPZ010000180.1:0-3680 GCA_035304485.1 Acidimicrobiia bacterium
TCGACCCGGACTACGTCACGATCGTGTTCGGGCCAGTAGTGATCGGCGAACAACTTTCCGACCAACTCGCCCCTACTCGACACACGCACCTTCTGGAAGATCGCCTTTACATGGTCGCGCACCGTGTGGGGGGAGAGGTACAGCCGATCTGCGATCTCTCCGGTGGAGGCACCGCGGGCGATGAGGCGGGTGATCTCCTGTTCTCGATCGGAGAGGTCGTAGGCCTGAACGACGATGGGAGCCACGTCTGCAGCCTTGGCCGGTTCGATCATCAGGGCGATGTTGGAAAGGGCGCCGCGCTGGTCACGCAGGACGGATCCATGACACACGAGCCAGATCGACCGCCGGGTGCGCACTCGTGCCCGGGCGGTCGCGAAATCGGGCTGGTTGGCATGGGCTCGAGCGCGAAACACCGTGGCCATCATCCACAGCGGCACGTCGACGCCGAGGTCGGAAGGAACCGCCTTCTCCGCCGGGAGCTCATCCAACCACGCGCGCGCCTCCTCGTTGACCGAAACGAGGGAGGCGCTGCGATCGAAGACGAGGAATCCCGGACGTTCGGGGGAGTGGCTGGTCGATCTGTCCCCGGTGTGGCGACTGTGACTCCGCAGGGTTTCGCCCAACGGCCGCGAGAGGCTGGCGGCCAGGCGGATTTCTTCATCGGTGAAGGGACCCTGACCTCGGCGACGCCAGAGTGAGGCGATAGCCCAGGGATGTCCTCCAGCCCGAAACACGACCCTCAGCTCGTCATCTATTCCTTGGGGAGCCAAGAACTCACGGAACCGCGGGCTGTCCTCGGGATCGGTGGCGATCTGACGGAGAGCGGCGGCAGGCACCTCGGCTCTCGCCAAGTCCTGGAACCGGTTCACGTCCTCGACCTCGTACTCACGTCGCCAGAAGCCGACGCACTCGTCCGGTTCGGCCTCTCCGATGTTGATCATCCGGGTTGGGGCGACGGGCAGACCGGTGCCGGGATCTGTCGCTCCCCATCCGGCGGAGTCGTGTGGCACCAAACGGCGCAACCGTCGGGAGGCCTCGGCGAAGACCTCGCCCGGATCGTTGAGCCGCCGGACGCGCCTGATCAACTCTTCACGTCCGCGACGCACCTGGGGTGGCAGGGCGTGGGTCATGCCTCCAGTGTCACGGACCTCGGATTCCTTTGACAACCCCTCGAATGGGGGAGTTCGGCTCCGATCGGAGCACTTCGCCGAAACCCCGAAACGGGGGATGGGACCCAGCGACCGAGTCCGCCACCGTCTCGGGTGAGTCTACGAAGGAGGCCGACAGATGACAGTCGAGCACGAACGCCGCCTCGAAAGGTTGAAGACCTACTTCCGAGATGACGTGGTTCTTCCGGGTGACCGGCAATGGGATCGGGCCCGCGCCGCCTGGAACCTGGCTGTCGACCAACGACCGGCTGCGGTCGTCAGACCGCACACTGCCGAAGACGTCTCCCGCGTCGTGCGCTTCGCCGCAGACGTCGGTTTGCACGTCGCTCCCCAGGCGACCGGACACAACCCGGGACCGCTCCCGTCTCTCGAAAACGTGATCCTCCTCAAGACCGACCGGATGCGAGGAGTCAGGATCGACCCGCATTCTCACCGCGCCCAGGCGGGGGGAGGAGCGGTCTGGTGGGACGTGGCCGAACCCGCCGGCTGTGAGGGCATGGCGCCCCTGGCGGGTTCCTCGCCTGATGTGGGCGTGGCGGGATACACGCTCGGCGGAGGTCTCAGCTGGCTGGGTAGGAAGTACGGCCTGGCAGCCAACAGCGTCACTGCCATGGTGGTCGTGACAGCAGATGGGACGATCCGGCGAGCGGACCGAGAAAGCGAGCCCGAGCTCTTCTGGGCGCTACGGGGTGGAGGAGGGAATTTCGGTGTCGTCACCGGGCTCGAGTTCGCCATCTACCCGGTTCCGGAACTCTACGCCGGATGGCTGGTCTGGTCCATGGACCGTGCCCGAGATGTCATGGAGGCGTGGACCGAGTGGCTCGCAGGCGTACCCGACGATGTCACCTCCATTCTGAGGTTGATGCAGGTGCCGGCCATACCTGTCATGCCCGAGCCGCTGCGAGGACGAGACCTGGTGGTGGTGGAAGCGGCGATGTTGCTTCCCGAGCGGAAGGCGAGGGATCTGTTGGGGCCGTTGCGCCGACTGCGACCTGAGATCGACACCTTCGCGCGCATCCCACCGGCTGCCCTCAGCCATCTGCACATGGATCCCGATGCGCCTGTCCCCGCCATGGGCGACTCACGGCTCCTACGCGAGATGTCGCCCTCGACGATCGACGCCATCGTGGCCAGCGTCGGCCCTGGCACCGCCTCTCCGCTGGCGGCCGTGGAGATTCGCCACCTCGGAGGCGAATTGGGTCGACCCCAGCTCGACGGCGGGGCTCTGAGTCACTTCGACGCCGAGTTCTTGTTGTTCGGTGCCGGGATTCCGACCGATCCCGAAACAGCCGACGCCATCCGGCGTCGGCTCGACGTCCTGTTCGATCGCACGAGGCCATGGGACGTCGGTCACCGCTACTCCAACTTCGTAGAGGGTAGAACCGACCCTCGTCGCCTCTTCCCTGAGCGCGTGTACCGTCGTCTGGCCGAGCTGAGAGCGAGGCTCGATCCCCACGGTCTGTTCCTGGCCAACCATGCGGTTCCCGGCTCCCCGTATCCGCCCGATTCGGGCGCCAAGCTCGGCGAGCGTGCTGAAGCGTGATGAGATCTCGACATCCATCAACCCCCAGACGGGGGATGGCGGACACGGCACCGTTGCCGGAGTGTGGTGGCATGAGACGAGAACCAACACCCACGCGAACGAAACGACCCCGCGGCCTGCTCATGGCACTGTGCCTGGTGGGAGCGACCCTGATCCAGGCATGTGACGAAGCTGCCGCCGCCCCGCCTGTGCTGCAGGTGATTGCAAGCGAGAGCGAGGGCACTTACACGTTCGATATGCCCGAGACGGTCGAGGAGGGTCCCACCCGGATCGACTTCGTCAACAATGGCGAAGAGCCGCACCATGTTCAGCTCTTCAAACTGAACGAGGGCGTCACCATCGAGGAGGTCGCCGAAGGTCTCAGATCCGGGCCGGAGGCCGTCCTCGATCTGGGGCATTTCGAAGGAGGAACCGGCCTCGTGGCGCCGCATCAGGAGTCACAGGTGGATGCGGTCGTCGACCTGACCGCCGGCACATATGTCGTGGTGTGCTTCGTGCCCGGACCCGATGGGGCTCCGCACCTGGCGCATGGCATGTTACGTCCGCTGGAAGTGACGGAGGGGACCCCGTCGGCAGCACCGCCGGAGGCGACCCATCAGGTGGATCTCCTGGACTATGCGCTGGTCCTTCCGGACGAGCTACCCGGCGACGCGCTGTTGGAGGTGACGAACAAGGCGTCGATGGAGCCCCACGAGATGATCGTGGCTCCTCTCCCCGAGGGTGTCTCAGTGGACGACGTGCTCGCCAGCATCGAAGCCGGTGAACCCCGCCCGTCGGCGGCGGTCGGCGGAATGCAGGCGATCATGCCGGGAGAGACCCAGCACCTCCAACTCGACCTGGAGCCGGGAGAGTACGTCGTTTGGTGCGAGATCCCGAGCCCGGACGGTGCTTCCCACGCCCAGAAGGGGATGATCCGCTCGGTCACCGTTCAGTAGGTCGTTTTGTGGTCCGGATCTGACGCGGAAACC
>DATGPZ010000181.1:0-21712 GCA_035304485.1 Acidimicrobiia bacterium
ATATCCCCGACGTCCCGCATGATTTCCTCGAACCTCTCATCCTCGGTCATTGCCTTACTCCTGTGTCGTTTCGAGTGGTCCCATTGACGGAGAAAGCTTCGGCGGGCCGCGTGGCTGATCACATCCTGATAACCGACGCCGCACCGAAGGGCGGAACGAGACGGAACGACAAGGTGTCCCGAACCGGAATAACCCCTGGTCAGAGGGTCGGGACGGTTCCCCACGGAACCAGGCGGAACCATTTGCATCGGACTGGGGGTCAAGAGGTCGTGGGTTCAAATCCCGCCGGCCCGACAGACAGAAACCCGCTCACCGAGCGGGTTTCTGTGATTCGGGTCCCGTACGCCGCCTCCCCAGATATCAGCTGGTGCTGCTCAGTCCGCCTTCTCGGTACAGGGTGCGGGCGTCAGGGGACGGTATGGGAGCTCGAGGCTGTTGGCGACCAGCACAGATTCGTTGAAGAGCAACTCCGCCGTAGGTGCGTCCGCGACCACTCGACCCCGGTTCATGATCACCGACCTCGTGCAGAGCTCCAGTGCGAGTGGCAGGTCGTGGGTGATGACCAGCTGTGTCATCGGCAGGGAACTGAGCGTCGAGATGAGTTGTCGCCGTCCCGCCGGGTCGAGACCGGACGTAGGCTCATCGAAGACGAGCACATCCGGGTCCATGGCGAGCACCGTGGCCAAGGCGGCCCTTCTCTTCTCTCCACCGCTCAAGTGGTGGGGTGGACGGTCGGCGAAGTCGGAGCCGGAGACGACCTCGAGGGCCGCGTCCACTCTCGCCACCAGCTCGTCACCTGACACGCCGAGATTCATCGGGCCGAATGCGACGTCCTCCCTGACGGTCGACATGAACAGCTGGTCGTTCGGGTCTTGGAATACCAGCCCCACCATCTGCCTGATCTCTCGGTAGTTCTCCTCGACCACGGGAATGCCCGAGATCGTGATCGATCCGGCCTCTGGTTGCAGGATTCCATTGAGATGGAGAGCGAAAGTCGTCTTACCGGCACCGTTCGGTCCGAGAATGGCGACGCGCTCGCCGGCCCCGATCTCGATGTCCACACCCCGGAGAGCCTTTCTCCCATCGGGGTAGGTGTACTCGAGGCCGTGGACCTGGACTGTGGCGCTCATGTGACGATCAGGGCGACTATCGAAGTAGCAAAGAACAGGGCGACTAGGCCCGTGACCGCCGCCTGTTGGGAAGTCGTCGGGGCTTCTCGATCGAACGAGGGCATTTCGCCGGTGAAACCTCGTGACAGCATGGCGGAATGCACTCGTTCTCCTCGTTCATACGAGCGGACGAATAACGCTCCCGCCGAGGTTGCGATCGGACGAGCCTGAGATAGCCATCTCGGGTCGTATCCCCGTGCGGTCATTGCTGTTCGCATCCGGCCGAACTCGTCGACGATCAACTCGAGATAGCGAATCATGAACGTGGCGATCGAGACGAATAGCCCCGGAACACGTAGGACAGAGAGGCCACGGATGATGTCGGCGATCTCGGTGGTGGCCGTGAGCAAGATACTGACTCCTGCCCCGAGCACTGCCTTGACCAATATGTTCCATGTCCCCCACAGCCCGTCGACGGAAAGAGCTACCGGGCCGATATGGACGGTCTCGCCCCCGGCAATGAACGGGATGAACAGGGCGAAGACGATGAACGGGACGACGGCGAGCAGGCGAACGAACAGGAATCCAGGGCGCACCTTCGACAAGCCAGCGAGCCCGGCGATGATCGATGCGTAGAGTCCAAAGGCCCAGACCGCTTCTCGGGGCGTGATCGCGATCGGGACGACCATGCCCAGAGCCGCGACCAACTTGGCTTGGGCAGGAAGACGGTGGATGACGCTGTGCTCGTGGACGTACAGGACGTGGCTATGGCCGGCGCCCATACGGTCAGACTGAAGCGGTGTCGCGGTCGGAGGTCTCACGCACCGCCACGAACAGTCCGTAGGCGACGAGCAAGGTCACCACAGTCCCCACGATCCCAGCGATGGCGAGACTGAGCGCTTCGTTCGAGATCCCGGCCGTGGCATAGTCGGCGAAGATGAAGTCACCCAGAGAGTGATCTCTCGCCGAGTCGATGAAGCCTGTGTTCTCTGCCACCCTCTCCAACCCGTCCGGATCGTCGACGGCGAACTGGCTCACGACGGCAGCGAAGACCAAAGCCACCAGGACACCACCGATCACAAAGGCCCTCGAACCGATCTTCGATTCAGCGAGCTGAGACTGCTCCAGACCCTGGGCGCCGTAGACGAGATCCGGGCGAGCGGCCAAGACCGCCCCAACCGCCGCCGCGGAGATGACCGCCTCCCCGATGCCGATGAGAGCGTGCACGCCGACCATCGAACCGAACACCGTGTCGAAGGGAACCGGCGCTGTCGCTCCGAACAACCATTCGATCGAGAATGCGATGGCCGACATGACAACCGAGGCCCACGCCGCGAGGCCCGTCGCACCCACAACGCCGCCGGACGTCTGCGGCAGAACCCGACGGAGAATCCGGAAGACAGCGAACCCCCCGTAGGAGGGGATGATCGCCATGTTGAGAACGTTGTATCCCAGAGCGGTGAGGCCCCCGTCGGCGAACGCCAGGGCCTGAACGATGACGACGATCGTGACAACGATGGTGCCCACCGCTGGACCCAACAGAATTGCGGCCAGGGCCCCTCCTATGAGATGCCCCGTCGTCCCAGCCGCCACCGGAAAATTGAACATCTGGGCTGCGAAGATGAACGCGGCCGTGATCCCTGCCAGCGGAATGGCCTTGTCCTTGAGCTGATCTCTCGTCTGCTTGAGCGAAATCGCCAGGACCAGCAGGCTGATGATGCCCGTCAGCAACGCCGTTCCTGGGCTGAGGAAACCGTCGGGAGCATGCATCGCAAAGACCATGCGACCATATTACTGCTAGTTGCAAACGGTTTGCAACAACGCTGAACCCCGGTTGGCCCCAGAGGGCCCCGAGGATGTCCTCGGCCGCCGACATCGCGGCCATCCTCTGGATGAGCCGGTCGACCAGCCTCCGCGCGCCGTCTGGTCCGAACTCATCATGCGCCAAGGCGGCTGACCATGAACGAGATCGCTGCCCGTGTCGACTACCCGGCTGGGAGGGAGACACCTATCGGTCTACCGCTCATCGACCCTCTTCGAAAGCTCGCAATCGTGCGCAGACCACAGCCTGGATCGACGCCTCCGCCCGCTCTGAACTCGCCCACTTCCGACGAAAAGGAGTCACCTGGCTTGGCGCGTCAACGGGGGCGCCGAGCGACATTTCGGAGGCTGGGGAAACGATCCGGCCTCATCGTGGGCCCACTCCAGAGTCACTACCGAGCATGACCACGACGATATGACGAGGACCCTTCCCGGGTGGGAAGGGTCCTCGTTCGCTTCTCCCTACAAAAACGTCGTGTCTCGCACGACGTTTTGCTGATAAAAAGCCTTGTCAGCCGTCTTGGACGTCGACGGTGACGTTGACGTCGTCGGGGACCACGTCGGCGGCTCCGCCGTCGTCGCCGCCCATGCCCAGGAGCAGCCAGATCACCAGCGCCAAGGCCGCGATGGCCAGGATCACACCGATGATCATGCCGGGGCCACCGCCACTGCGTTCGGTGACGATGACCTCGCGTTCGCGTGTGTCACGTTCGGGTTGAGTCATGAAACCCCCTCCTTTGGAGTCGATGTTTGGGTACTACCCGTCACCAGGGCGGTGAAACCGCTATCGAAATCGCTTTACGAAGTCCACCAGCGATACTTTGCGCCCATGTCGCAACTCGCCGCCCGGGCTCTGGTCTTCTTCACCTCCGCCGCGGTGCTGGTCCTAGAGATCCTGGCCCAACGCCTCCTCGCTCCCTACCTCGGGGTGAGCCTGGAAGTCGTCACCGGGGTGATCGGGGTGATCCTGGCGGGCATCGCCATTGGGGCGTGGGCCGGCGGCCGGGCAGCCGACCGGGTGGACCCGGCCCGCTTGATCGGGCCGATCCTGGTGGCGGGCGGTCTCACGGCCCTGGCGGCTCCGCTCGTCGTCGACCTCCTGGGACCGGCCACTCCGAACACCGGTCCGGCTTCGATCGTCGTCCTGACGACACTCGGATTTTTCGCTCCGGCCGCCGTCCTGTCGGCCGTCCCCCCGGTGGTGGTGAAGCTACGTCTCCAGTCCCTGGATGAAACGGGCAGCGTCGTGGGCTCCTACTCCGCCATCGGTACGGCGGGCGGGATCTTCGGGACGTTCGTAACCGGCTTCGTCCTGATCGCCGCCTTTCCCACCCGCCCCATCGTCGTGGCGGTGGGAGCCGCGTTGGTGCTCGCCGGCGCCCTCAACTGGAAGAGGGGCGGCGGAGGCCGACTCTCGTCGGTGGCGGTCGGTGGGCTGCTGGCCGTGGTGTTGTCGGCCTGGGGCGGGCCGTGCGACTACGAGACCACCTACAGCTGCGCCGACATCGTCCCCGACCCCGACCGGCCCTTCGCCCGCACCCTCTACCTCAACGGAGTCGCCAACAGCTACGTCGACCTGGCCGACCCAACGTATCTGGATTTCCGCTACGCCCGGATCGTGGCCGACGTCCTCGACGCCTCCCTCCCCGAAGACCCGTTGAACGCGGTTTCGGTCGGCGGTGGCGGTTTCACCTTCGATGCCTATCTCAAAGAGACCCGGCCGGGCACCGAGCACATCACGCTGGAGATCGATCGGGCGTTGATCGACATCGGGCACAGCGAACTCGGCCTCTCGGACGACGCCTCGGTCGTCGTCGACGACGCCCGGCGGTCGATCGGAACGATCCCGTTGGACTGGGCGGACCTGATCCTGGGAGACGCGTTCAGCGGTCTGTCGGTCCCCTGGCACCTGACGACGCTCGAGTTCGTGGAAACGCTCGCCGACCGCCTGGCTGCCGACGGGATCTACGTCATGAACGTGATCGACTACGGCGACCTCGACTTCGCCCGGGCCGAAACCGCCACTCTGATGCGGGTCTTCGACCATGTCGCGGTCTTCGCACCGCCCGACTACCTGGCGGCCGAAGCCGGAGGCAACTTCGTCCTGGTGGGATCCGACCGGCCGATTCCGACCGACGCCATCGAGGAAGCGATCGAAGACCGCGGAGGTCGGGAGATCGGCGCCACGGGAGACAGTCTGAGAGCATTCGTCGGGTCGGCTCCGGTCCTGACCGACGACTATGCGCCGGTGGACCAGATGATCGACCGGCCCTGACGGCTCAGAAGATCTTGTCGAACACCCAGATCACGCCCTGGACGAGCCGCCAGCCCAGGTACAGGACCGCCAGGACGACCATGATCTTGAAGCTCCACGGTGCAGGCGGAACCTCCTCGTCCGGGTCCGGCCGATACTCGGAGTCACCCGGGGGGTGAGCCTCATCGGTCACGACGCGTCCTCAGTCTCGGTATGACGCGGATAGGAGTCCCGGTGAAGTCCATCTCTTCTCGCAGACGATTCTCGATGTAGCGCAGGTAATCGTCGCCGAGCTCGCCGCCGGATACGAACAGGACGACCGTCGGCGGCGAGACCGCGGCCTGCACCGCATAGTGGACCTTCGGTCGCCGCCCCTTGCGTACAGGAGGCGGATGAGCCGCCGTCCAGGCGGCAACCAGCCGGTTCAGCACACCGGTCGAGATCCGGCGCTCCCGTGACTCGAGGACGGTCTCCACCGCCTCTCCCAGCCGGTTGAGCCGCAGCCCGGTGAGAGCCGAAACCCTCAGCATCGGAGCCCAACCGAGGAACCCGAGCCGCTGGGCGATGTCACGCTCCAGCATCCATTGGTCTTCGCTGTCGACGGTGTCCCATTTGTTGACCAGGACGACCAGACCGGCACCCGCTTCGATCACTTCGTCGGCGATCCGCTGGTCCTGACGGGTGACGCCCTCGGAGGCATCGATCAAGAGCAACGCCACGTCTGCTTCGGCGACGGCCTCCCTGGCCCGCAGGACAGCGTAGAAGTCGGCGTCCTCCGTGATCTGAGGCTTACGCCTGATCCCGGCCGTGTCGACGAGGACGTAGGGCCGACCGTCGATCTCTACCTCCACGTCCACTGGGTCGCGGGTGGTCCCGGGCTGGTCGGAGACGATCACCCGCTCCTCCCCCACCAGCTTGTTGAGCAAGGTCGACTTCCCGACGTTGGGCCGGCCCACGATGGCCAAACGGGGCAGACCGTCGTCCGACTCGACGGGCGGGGTCTCCGGCAGTGAGCCGACGACCTCGTCCAGGAGATCACCCACCCCCCGGCCGTGGAATGCCGAGATGGCCACCGGCTCACCCAAACCGAGGCTCCACATCTGGGCGGCGTCGGCCTCTCTTTCGGGCGAATCCACCTTGTTGGCGGCCACCACCACTGGTAGACCCGACCGTCGGAGCATCTCCACCACCTCGTGGTCCTCGTCCAGGACCGGAGTGGTGGCATCCACCACCAGGATCACGGCATCGGCCGATCCCAGGGCTGCCTCGACCTGCTCACGGATCGCCTCTTCGATGCCGTCGGCCGGGTTCACCTCCCATCCCCCCGTGTCGACGAGCAGGAATCGAGTTCCAGCCCATTCGGCATCGAACTGGCGTCGGTCGCGCGTCACCCCGGGCTGTTCTTCGACCACGGCCATTCGCTTTCCGACGATGCGGTTGACCAGAGTCGACTTCCCGACGTTGGGCCGCCCGACGACTGCCACGATCGGCAGGCGGTGATCCTTCGTGGCGGTGGCCATACCTACACCGATCAGGGGGCGATCAGGGCCAGGGCCTGTGTGGCCGTCCACTCCCGGTCTCTCTCCAGCCATCCTTTCTCCTTGGGAGGACGCGCCGTCACCCCCGCTTCCACGAGGCTGGACAGCGTGGTCACGAAGTTGCGGAGCTGGGGCGGGAGGGGGAAGTATTCGGTTTCTTCGGTGGTCCGCCAGAGCTCGAAGCCCTGGACCGGGTCGACCCGGTCGATCACTTCTTGGACCAGGTGGTCGGGCGCCGACGCCCCGGCCGTGATGCCGACTACCTCGGCCCCTGCCAGCCACTCCGCCTGGATTCGGTCGGCGGAGTCGATCCGATAGGCCGGGGTTCCGTTCTCGACCGAGTACCGGACCAGTGCCTGGGTGTTCGAGGAGTTCTCGGAACCCACGACCAGGATGACGTCGCATTCCTCGGCGAGGCTCGCCACCGCCTCCTGGCGGTTGGTGGTGGCGTAACAGAGATCGGACCTTCGGGCGGTGATCAGCGCCGGGAACTGGGAACGGGCGTCCTCGAGGACTTCCTTCCACTCGTGCATTCCCAAGGTGGTCTGGGCCACGAGAGCGACCCTCTCGGGGTCGGAAGGCCGGAAATCGCCGAGGCCGGTTTCCGGCTCGACCAGTGTGATCGCATCGGGCGCCTCGGCCACCGTTCCCACCGCCTCGTCGTGGCCCTCGTGGCCGATGTAGATGATGTCGTAGCCCTTTGCCGCCATTCGCTTGACTTCGTGATGGACCTTCGTCACGAGGGGACAGACGGCGTCGATGACCACCGCCGCCCGCTCCTCGGCACCGGCCACCACCTCGGGGGCAGAGCCGTGGGCGGACAGCATCACCGGGGCGCCTTCCGGCACCTCGGAGATGTCATCGACGAAGACCACGCCCACGCGTTCGAACGCCCGCACCACCCATTCGTTGTGCACGATCTGGTGGTAGCAGTAGACGGGAGCCTCGAAGACCCGCACCATCCAGGTGAGAGCCTTGATCGCCATCTCGACTCCCGCGCAGAAACCGCGGGGTTCGGCCAGGAGGACACGTTGGACCATTGCTGTCCAATGGTAGGGACGCGAACCCGCGAAGCGAGAAAGCCTTCCCTAGTCCAGAGACCGTTCACAGAGGGCGATCACCCTGTCCACGACCTGGTCGATCGACAGATCGGTCGTGTCGATCACTACTGCGTCCTCGGCGGGTCGCAGAGGCGATGTGTCCCGGGTCGAATCGAGCTGGTCACGCCGGCGCAGCGCCGCCTCCACGGCCGCGACCACCTCACCGGTCTCTCCCGACCGCCGGGCCGCCCGCACGGCCGGATCGGCGTCGAGGAAGACTTTCACGTCGGCGCCCGGGAATACGACCGTGCCGATGTCGCGACCCTCGACGACGGCCCGGCTTCCCGTCTTCTGGACCCATTCCCGCTGGGCGGCCACCATTCGTTCTCGGAGCCGGGGATGAGACGACACTGCTGATACGGCAGCCGTGACCTCCGGCGAGCGGATCTCGGTGGATACGTCACGGTCCCCGAGGAAGGTGCGACCGTTCTCCTGATCTATCTGGATGTCGGCCACGGCGCCCTCGACCGCGTCCGGATCGGAAGGGTCGGCACCAGCCTCGAGCACGGCCAGAGTGGCCGCCCGGTAGAAGGCGCCTGTGTCGAGATGGCCGGCACGGAGCCTCTCGGCCACGGCCCGGCTCACAGTCGATTTCCCCGCCCCGCCCGGGCCGTCGATCGCCACCACGAAAGTCACAGCTGCTCCAGCATCCTGAAGTACTCGGGCCAAGTCTTGTTGACCACCGTCGGATCGGAAACCGACACCCCTTCCACCCGTAGGCCGACCAAGGCCAACGACATGGCCATTCGGTGATCGCCGTATGTCTGGATCTCGGCACCGTGGAGTGGCCGCGGACGGATCACGAGCGAGTCATCGACCACGTCCGCCTCGGAACCGAGACGCCGGATCTCGGTCTCGAGTGCCGCCAGCCGATCGGTTTCTTTCACTCGCAGCGTCGACAGCCCCCGAATCCGAGTCTCCCCATCGGCGAACATCGCCGCCACCGCCACCGCCATCGACCCGTCAGGGGCGTTGGTGAGGTCCACGTCCACCGGGGCGAGACGTCCGCCCTCGGGCCCGGTGACTTCGACTCCGGCGTCGGTTCGCGCCACCCGACAGCCCATCGCCGCCAGCACGTCGAGAATGGCGAGGTCCGGCTGAACCGACTGGGGTGGAACGCCGGGGATCACCACGTGGCCACCGGTGATGGCGGCCGCCACGGCTGGATAGACGGCTGCCGAGGCGTCGGGTTCGATCGCGACATGCGCTTTTCGGTAGCCGGTCGGTTCGACCACGAACCGGTCACCGTCCACCGTCACCTCGGCACCGAAGACGCGCATCATCTCGACCGTCCCCTCGAGGTACGACCGGGAGACGACCGGTCCCTGCAACTCGATCTCGACTCTCTCATCGGCCATCGGCGCCACCATCAGGATGGCCGACGCGAATTGCGAGGAGACGCTGGCATCGACTGTCACCCGCCCTCCGGTGAGCCGCCCGGTTCCCCGCACCTCCACCGGAGGGAAACCCTCCGCTCCAGAAGCGTCCACGCCCATGGCACCCAAGGCGTCCAGCAGAGCGCCGATCGGCCGCTCCCGCATCCGGGGAATGCCATCGATCTTCGACAGACCTGGGACCAGGCCCGCGATCGCGGTGACGAATCGAGCTGTCGTTCCCGAGGCACCCACATCTACCACCGCCTCGGGTTCGGCCAGGTCACCACCGGTTCCCAGTACCAGCCAGGGATCGTCGTTGTCGTCGATCAGGACCCCGTAGCTGCGCAACGCCGAGCGCATCACCGCCGTGTCGTCGGCTTCGAGGGGCCGGTACAGACGGCTGACTCCTGTCTCCGCCAGCGACGCCACCACCAGGGCGCGGTTGGTCATCGACTTCGAGCCAGGAACCTCGACCCGAGCGTCGACCGGCGATGTGCGGGGGCGGATGGCGAGCACCTCGGCAAGCTACCCGTATATCAAGCGAGCACTCAAACCGGTTCCTCAGCGGCGGCGTAAACGGCGGCCACCTCCTCGGTCTCGAGGCGCCTCCAACTCCCCGGGGCCAGTTGGCGATCGCGGATCGGCCCGATCGAGGTCCGGACGAGCCTCTCCACTTCTCGACCCAGGGCGGCACACATCCGTCGGATCTCTCGGTTCCTCCCCTCCCCCATCACCAGTTCGACCATCGTCTTGCCACCCGAGGAATCGAGCACCCGGGCCGAGAGGGCCGACGCCCGGCCGTCATCGAGGTCCACTCCCTCGACCAGACGGTCGACCCAGTCACCCGGCGACTCTGCGACGAGCACGACGTAGGTCTTGGTGATGCCGTAGCGCGGATGCATCACGTAGTCGGCCAGCGTGCCGTCGTTCGTCAGGAGGATCAGGCCCTCAGAGTCGGCATCCAGACGCCCGACCGGATACACCCTCGGCTCGGAGGGAACCAGGTCCACCACCGTGCGCCTCCCCTGCGGATCCTCGGCGGTGGAGATGACGCCGACCGGTTTGTACAGGAGGTAGGTGACGAGGTCGGGCTTGATCGGGATCGGCTTGCCGTCGATCGCCACCTGCTGGATTTCGGGGTCTACCCGCTCCCCGATCTGTGCCACCCGGCCGTCGACGGTGACCCGACCGGCCGCGATCAGGTTCTCGGCCGCCCTGCGGGACATCAGGCCGCTGTGAGCGATGGCCTTCTGCAGCTTGGGTCGTTCCACCGAAGTCAGACGCCGTCTTCGACCGTCGTCCTGAAGGTGTCTTCCAGGGCGTCGACCACCTCGGCCGGAGGCACGTGGTCGGCCAAAGGCGGCAGCTCGTCCAACGAACCGAGTCCCATCTTCTCGAGGAACAGGCCGGTGGTCCGGTACACCGCCGGATTACCCGGTATCGAGAGACGCCCCGCCTCTTCGATCAAGCCGAGCCGCAGCAGCGTCCGGATCGAGGAATCCGAGTCGACTCCGCGGATCTCCGACAGCTGGCCACGGCTGACAGGCTGACGGTAGGCGATCACGGCCAGGGTCTCGAGGGCCGCGGAAGACAGCTTGCGAGCAGTGGCTGACGCCGAGAAACGCTCCAGGTAGGGATAGGCGTCGGGATGTGAGTAGAGGCGCCATCCTCCCGCGACAGATCTGAGCGTCAGCCCTGATCCGCGTTCTTCCAGCCGCCGGCCCAACTCCGTGAGGAGCTGGTCGACGTCTTCGGTGGTGATCTCTAGCACCTCGGCCAGCTCACCGGCCGGGACCGGCGCCTCGGTGACGAACAGAATCGCCTCCAGGGCAGCGAGAGGATCCATCAGACCGACCACTCGGACACGAACTCACCCGACCCGTCTGCCCGATGGCTCACCTTGATCTCGCTCAGCCAGTCGTCCTGGCTGATCGCCACCATCCCCCAACGCGCCAGCTCCAGCAGCGCCAGGAAGTAGGCGGCAACCTCCACCGGCCGGCGACAGTGTGACACCAGGTCGTCGAACCCCGTCTCGATCTCCTCCGCGATCCGGACTCGAAGCTCGTCGATCGCCGCCTGCACGGAGGGCAGATCCAGATCGAGGTGGTCCAGGTCGGGCTCGCGATTGGACGTGGCGATGGCATTGGCCGCGATCCGGGCCAGACCGATCGGATCCACCGGGATCAGGACATCGGGAGGACTGACCCGAATCTCCTGGTCCAGGCCCGACACTCGGGGAACCAGGCGGTTGGTCTCCTGGAGGCGGTGGCGAAGGACGACGGCGACGTCCTTGAAGGTCACGCAGGTCAGCAGCCGGGCGAGAAGGCGATCGCGCTCCTCCATCAGGGCCAGCTCTTCGTCGAGATCGATCTCGGCATCGGCCGGCAGCAAGGCATGGGCCTTCAGTTGGACGAGGGTGGCGGCGATGAGGAGGAACTCCGAAGTCACGTCCAGGTCGAGGCGACGCATCTCCTCGAGGTGCGCCACGTACTCGGTGACCAGATCAGTGAGTTTGACCGCCGTCACGTCGACCTGGTGACGAGTGATCAGCTGGAGGAGCAGATCGAGGGGACCTTCGAAGACGGAAGTGGAGACGTGGTAGCTCATTCGGATTGACCGGCGGTCGGTTGGCCTGACATCGACCGATCCATGGTGGTCGAACGACGGCGACGGATCAACGACCCCAACCCGGGAGGCGACAACACAGGCCGGTCGGCGGCAACCAGCAGCTCCCAGTCGTCGGCGTCGAACCACTCTGGGCGCTGACCGTGGTGGTGTCGGGCGAACTCGGTCACGGTGCGGTCCTCGTCGGCGAGCTCGGCCGCGGCCAGCGTCCCATGGTCCCGGTAGAGGCGCATCCGGGCGGTCAGGGGCAGGCCGAGGCGGATGCAGACCGATGTCCACACCCGCCCCACAGGCCCGAGACGAGAGTGGCGCTTGGCGATGTCGTGCAGGAGAGCAGCCCGGACGAGATCCGGCCGATCCGGTTTCCGGGACCGAACGAACACCGCCGCCTCGTAGCCGTGCCGTTGATCGGCCACCGGCTGATCGAAGAACGCGTCCCGGGCCACCTGCCTATCGAGCATTTCGGTGACTTCCCGGCGCTCTTCGGTGGTGAGCGGTCGCGCCAGCAACACGTCGAAGAAGCGTGCTGCCAGGTGTCCCCAGCCGCCGGGCACTCAGCGGACTCCGATCATCGCGGAGAGGCTTGGGCTCAGGTGCGTGACTTGCACTCGACGCAGAGCGTCGATTCGGGTCGTGCTTCCAGACGCGCGGCCGGGATCTCCTTGCCGCATCGGGCACAGACGCCATAGGTGCCCTCTTCGATCCGGGCGAGGGCACCTTCGACTTCGTCGAGCTGTCGCTTGAGCGTGTCGACCAGACCGAGGCGCTCTGTGCGCTCGGCAGTGACCGCCCCGGCGTCGGCGAAGCTCTCGCCATAGTCCAGGTCGGAACGCAGATCCCCGGAGGGCGTGGCTCCCAGCTCGGCGAGCTGGTCGACGAGCCGTTCCTTCTGCCCCTCGAGGTTGCTTCGGATAGCGTCGATGTCCAAGGTGTTCATGGGGAGTCCAAGGGGGTCGCGGTTGGCCGTGTATGCGAAACCGGCCCGTCCCCTTGGATCCGAAGCATAGTCCGGAGACGGCGCAATCAGAGGGGTATAACGGCCCTATCGGATAGCCGTCGTTCGACTTCCTCAGCGAGCCGATCACCCGTTCGACAGGGCCTCGATGGGGTCGACATAGGGCAACCCCAGGCTGTCGGCCACTCCGGGATGGCAAACGTGCTCGCCTACGAGGTTCACGCCCTGGGCGAGTTCCGGATGGGCGGCGATCGCCGGACCCACTCCCTCGTCGGCCAGTGTGAGGACGTAGCGCAGCGTGGCGTTGGTGAGGGCATAGGTCGAGGTATGGGGCACCGCCCCCGGGATGTTTCCGACCGCGTAGTGGAGTACGCCGTGGCGCTCGAAAACCGGATCCTCATGGGTCGTCTCGTAGCTGGTCTCGAAACAGCCCCCTTGGTCGATGGCTACGTCCACCAGGACGGCACCTGGTTTCATGGCCCGGACCATGTCCTCGGTCACCAGTTTGGGAGCGGAGGCTCCCGGCACCAGGACGGTTCCGACCACGAGGTCCGCTCCCACCACCAACTCTTCGACGTTGAGCCGGTTCGAGGCGAGAGTGACGATCCGCCCGCCGTTGTGGTCGTCGATTCGCCGCAGCTTGGTCACGTCCACGTCCAAGACCGTGACCTCCGCTTGCATACCGGCTGCGATCACGGTGGCGTTCGAGCCGGCCATCCCCGCCCCGAGGACGACCACTCGAGCAGGGCGGACCCCGGCCACACCACCGAGGAGGATCCCCCGGCCGCCCTGGGCCGCTTCCAAGAAGTAGGCGCCGACCTGGGTGGCCATGCGACCAGCGATCTCGGACATGGGGGCGAGCAAGG
The DNA here is from genome assembly GCA_035304485.1 of Acidimicrobiia bacterium. Lineage (GTDB taxonomy): Bacteria > Actinomycetota > Acidimicrobiia > Spongiisociales > ZC4RG35 > ZC4RG17. The sequence continues at coordinate 13,645 of DATGPZ010000181.1, forward strand.
GCAGACTGCCATCGGGGAGCTGGACGGTCTCGTAGCCGATCCCGACGATGTCCCGCTTCCGGAGCTGAGAAGCGAGATCCGGGTACGCGGCCAGATGGAGGTACGTGAACAGGATCTGACCGGGTCGCAGCATCTCGACCTCGTCGGCCCGGGGCTCTTTGACCTTCAAGACCAGCTCGGCCTCGCCGAACACGTCTTCGACGCTGGAGACGATCCTCGCGCCCTGACTCTCGTATTCGGGATCGTGGATGCCGGAACCGGCCCCGGCGTCCTGTTCCACCAGAACGGTATGCCCTCGGTCGACGAGTTCCCGCACTCCGACTGGAGTGATGGCCACCCGCTGTTCGGCGGTCTTGGTCTCTCTCGGCACTCCGACGATCACCGAGCTCTCCTGTCCCATTCGAGAAGGGCGATCAGGGTCTTTCCATCGATCAAGTCCCCGCTCGTGATCCTATCCAGGGCCTCGGCGATCGGCACGGCGTGGACGGTCGAGTCGACCTCCTCGGCGCCCATGGGTTCGCGATCGCCGAACTCCAGGTCCTCGGCGACGTAGATCTGGATGATCTCGTCGGTGTAGCCCGGCGAAGGCGCCATCGTGGCCAGATGCTCGAGGCGACCGGCGGTGGCGCCGATCTCCTCACGCAGTTCCCGCCGAGCGGCCTCAGCCGGGTCTTCTCCCTCCACATCCAGTTTTCCGGCCGGGATCTCGTCGATCACCCCGCCCAGCGCCACCCGATGCTGGCGGATGAGCCAGACGCGATCGCCATCGACCGGCAGGACGGCGACTCCGCCCGGATGGCGGACGACGTCGCGAACCACCTCCTCGCCGGAATCCGAACGGAGGACCACCTCCTCCAGCCGCAGGAACGTCGCCTCCCCCAGCACCCGCGTCGCCGAAACGGTGAAACCCGTGTCGGTCACGGGGTCTCGATCTGCTCCGCCACCTGGGTGTCGAGCCTTCCCGTCGCCTGCCGGCGCTCGAGGCCCGCCCCGATCAGACCAGTGAACAACGGATGGGGTTCGTCGGGGCGGCTACGGAGTTCGGGGTGGGCTTGGGTGGCGACGAAGAACGGATGGTCGATCAGCTCGATGAACTCGACCAGGTGATCATCGGGCGACAGACCCGAGAGCCGCATGCCCGCTTTCTCGAGCTCCTTGCGGTAGCGGTTGTTCACCTCCCAGCGGTGGCGGTGACGCTCATATACCAGTTCCTGACCGTAGAGACGCCTCACCAGCGAGCCTTCCTCCAGCTTGGCGGCATAGAGGCCCAGCCGCATCGTGCCGCCCATGTCCTCGACCTCGTGCTGGCTGGCCATCAGATCGATGACCGGATGAGGCGTGGTCGGGTCGAATTCGGTGCTGTTGGCCTCGACATGGCCGAGCACGGAACGGGCGAACTCGATGACCGCCGACTGGAGTCCCAGGCACAGGCCCAGGAACGGCACGCCATTTTCCCGGGCGTAGCGAATCGCCTCGATCTTTCCTTCCACGCCCCTGTACCCGAAGCCGCCGGGAACGACGATGGCGTCTAGGTCTTCCAGGTAGGTGTCGGCCAGCAGCCCGGTGATGTCGTCGGAGGAAATCCACCGCAGATCGAGGGCGACACCGTGGGCAGCGGCGCCATGACGCAGCGCCTCCACCACCGACAGGTAGGCGTCGGGCAAGGCGACGTATTTGCCGACGATTCCCACCGTGACCGGTGTGGTAGCCGACGTCGCCCGCTCCACCATTCGGGCCCAACCGTCGAGCCGGGCAGGACCGGTGACCAGTCCCAGCCGGTCACAGACGACCTCGTCGAGGCCTTCGGCGTGGAGCCCCAGCGGGACCTCGTAGATGTTGGACTTGTCCGGGGCGGGGATGACCGCCCGCTCCTCGACATCACAGAACAGGCTGATCTTGCGACGTACCGAATCGTCGATCGGCCGGTCGGAGCGAACGATGATCACGTCCGGGTGGATGCCGTGGCTCCTCAGTTCGGCGACGGAGTGCTGGGTGGGCTTGGTCTTCAGCTCCTCGGACGTGCTGAGGTAGGGCACCAGGGTGACATGGGCGAAGAGGACGTTGGCCCGACCGATGTCGTTGCCGAACTGGCGGATCGCCTCCAGGAAGGGCAGGCCTTCGATATCGCCGACCGTCCCTCCGACCTCGGTGATGACGACATCGACATCGCCCTCCGCGCCGACCCGCTGGATCCTCGCTTTGATCTCGTTCGTTATGTGGGGGATCACCTGGACGGTGTCACCGAGATAGTCGCCCCGACGCTCCTTCTGGATCACCGACAGATACACCGACCCGGCGGTGACGTTAGAGGTGCGTCGCAGGTTCTCGCCGGTGAATCGCTCGTAGTGGCCGAGGTCGAGGTCGGTCTCACCCCCGTCGTCGGTGACGAACACCTCACCGTGTTGGAGCGGGTTCATGGTGCCCGGATCGACGTTGATGTACGGGTCGAGCTTCTGGTTGACGACCCGCAGACCCCGTGATTTCAGGAGGCGGCCGAGGGAGGCGGCGGCGATGCCCTTACCGAGGCTGGAAACGACACCTCCGGTCACGAAGATGTACTTCGGGCTCGGGTCGTTGACGTCCGGTTCGTTGATATCCGGATCCCCCGTTTCCGCTTCATTGGGAGGGTTCGACCCGGTGAAAAGAGGCCCGTTCATGACGGGAGCCCACGGTAGCACGCGGCGGTGGCATTCACGGCTTTGTCACAAGCCGAGGACCTCGTCGAGACCGACCGCGACGCCGCGCAGGTGGACGACCGCCCGCACCGCGGCCAGAGCCCCGGCTGCAAACGAGCCGTAGGAGGTGGACTGGTGGACGATCGACAGCTGTTCGCCCGGATTGGTGTGCGCCACCTCCTGGTGCGAGAGGAGACCGGCCAGCCGGAGGCTGTGGACCCGGACCCCCTCCACATCGGCGCCGAGTGCCCCCTCCACGAGCTCTTCGCCTTTGGGTGCGGATCGGCCTCCGGCGGCGGCCACCCGGGCCGCCGTTTGGAGCGCGGTTCCGGATGGTGCGTCGGGCTTTCCGTCCCGGTGCCGTTCCACCACCTCGGTGGTCGCGAAATGAGGAGCGGCCATCTCAGCGAACTTCATCATCAGCACCGCCCCGATCGAGAAGTTGGGGACGATCAGACAGCCTGTGTCGGCTCCGTCCCACAAACGGCGGACGGCATCGATTCGATCCTGGGTGAACCCCGACGTCCCCACCACGACCGATACACCCGCCTCCCGCCACCGGGCCAGGTTGTCCATCACCGCCCGATCGGGACATGCCTCGACGACGACATCAGCTCCGTCCGCATCGGCCACGTACGAGATCCCTTCCCAGCCGCCACTGCGGGTGGGATTGTGGACGCCCACCAGGTCGATGTCGTCGGCATCTAGGAAGCCCCTGGCGATGGCCGAGGCGAGTTTGCCGGGCACACCCGACACGATGGTTGCGATAGCCATGGACCGACTCTAAGCCCCGAGCCCGCCCTCCCGGCAGCATCCCTCGGCAGGTCTCAGTTGATCCGGGCCGTCCGGCCCTCCCATTCGGCTTCCCGGAGGACGTACTTCTGGATCTTGCCGGTCGAGGTCTTGGGCAGTTCGTCGATCACCTCGACCGCGTCGGGAGCCTTGTAGTGGGCCAGCCGATCCCGCACGTGCGCCACGATGTCCTCGGGCGTGGCGACCTTGCCTTCGCGCAGGACGACGAACGCCTTGGGACGCTCTCCCCACCGCTCGTCGGGCACTCCGACCACGGCCGCCTCCAGCACTGCCGGATGGGAGACGATCGCCTGCTCGACCTCGATCGTGGAGATGTTTTCCCCACCCGAGACGATGATGTCCTTGGCCCGGTCCCGAAGCTCGATGTAGCCGTCGGGATGCCAGACGCCCAAGTCGCCGGAGTGGAACCATCCGCCCCGGAAAGCCTGTTCGGTCGCTTCCGGGTCGTCGAAGTACCCGACCATCACGTTGTTCCCGCGCATGACCACCTCGCCGAGCGTCTCACCGTCCTTGGGCACGTCCTGCATGTGCTCGTCCACGACGCGGATCGGGTCGGCTCCTAGATAGGCGACGCCCTGGCGTGAGAGGAAACGAGCCCGCGACTCGGAGTCGAGGCCGCCCCAGTCTGGCTGCCACTCGCACACCGTGTACGGACCGTACGTCTCTGTGAGCCCGTAGACGTGGACGATGTGGGCGCCGAGCTCTTCGAGACGAGCCAAAGTGCCGGGGTTGGGCGGCGCCGCGGCGGTCGTGATTGTGAAACCCTCCGGGAACGGCTCGGCATCCGGGTGGTTGGCGACTCCCAGGAGCACCGGCGGCGCCCCGTTGAAATGGGTGACCCCTTCCTCCCTTATCAGACGCCATATCTCGGTGTAGTCGACCGAGCGGAGGCAGACGTGTCTGGCACCGATGCCGGTGATGGCCCAGGTGAAGCACCACCCGTTGCAGTGGAACATCGGCAGGGTCCAGAGGAAGGCCGAGTCGGGGTCGACGCGGGCGTGGATCAACTCCGCCAGCGCATTCAGATACGCCCCCCGATGGCTGTATTGGACTCCCTTCGGCCGTCCCGTGGTGCCCGACGTGTAGTTGATGGAGATGGGCCGCAGCTCGTCGTCGACCCGCCATGGCCGTTCCACGCCGTCACTCCGTGCGATCAGGTCCTCGTAGGAGAGCGAGCTCGTCGGGACGTCGACGGGTGGGCGGACGTCCGCCACCTGCACCACCGTCTCCAGGTCGGGACAGTCGGCGAGAACGCCGGCGATGGGCTCGAGGAGCTCGGTGTCGGCCACCAGCACCTTGGCACCCGAATGCTGGAGGATGTAGGAGATCTCCGCCGGTGCCAGTCGAATGTTGATGGCTACCAGCATCGCCCTCAGGAGCGGCACCGCGAAGTGACCGATGAGCATCTCGGGAAGATTCGGAAGCAGGTAAGCGACCCGGTCGCCTTCGTCCACTCCCAGTGCTGCCAGGCCGCCGGCGACCTGCTGGACCTGCTCGGCCATGCTCCGATGGTCGAGGGTGCGGTCCCCGTAGGTGATGGCGACCTTGTCGGGGAACACCTGCAGCGACCGCTCCATGAAGAGGAGCGGCGTCAATTCTGTGACGTCGACGCGATCTCGCACGAGGACCTCAGTCGGGCCAGCGAGGCGAACGCTTCTCGAGGAATGCCGACATGCCTTCTTGGGCGTGAGGGGAGCCGGCGTTCTCGGCCATCACCGGCTGAGCGACCCGGTAGGCCTCGTCGAGAGAGAGGCTGGCCTGGCGGTAGAAAGTCTCCTTGCCGATCGAGATCACGTGCCTGCTGTACGAGGCGATGGTGTCGACGTATTCGTCGACAGCTGCGTCGAGTTGCTCCGGCGGAACCACCCGGTTCACCAGGCCCCATTGCAGAGCCGTCTCAGCGTCGACGGGCCGGGCGGTGAGGAGCATCTCCATCGCCCGCTTCCGGCCGATCGCCCGGACGAGAGGCACGGCGGGTGTGGTGCAGAACAGGCCGATCTTGACTCCGGGCGTACCGAACCAAGCCTCCGTCGATGCCACCGCCAGATCACACGATGCAACGAGCTGACAGCCGGCGGCGGTGGCGACGCCGTGGACCCGAGCGATCACGGGCTGAGGAATCGCCTGGATCGTCTCCATCATCTCCGTGCAGACACCGAACAGCTCGTCGTAGAAGGAGGCCGGTCGGTCGATCATCTCCGACAGGTCGTGCCCGGCGGAGAAGGCCGGACCCGCCGCCGATATCACCACCGCCGCGACCTCTGAGGGGACATCGCGCAAGGCCTTGGTCACTTCGGTCATCAGGGCGAGGCTGAGGGCATTGCGCCGATCGGGGCGGTCCAGGGTGATCGTCATGCGGGGCGCGGCCACCTCGACCCGAATCGACTCGGATACGACGGGTTCGTGGATGCCGGACATACCTGAAAGGGTAGCCAGCGACGGTCGCTCAGCCTGCCGCGGCCAGCTCCAGGAGCTCTTCGGCCGCGTTCCGACCGCGATCTGACTCCGGTAGTCCCGCCAGCATGCGGGCCAGCTCCGCGATGCGGGCTTCGCCTTCGACCGGCTCCACGGTCGTCGTGTTGCCCTCCCGCCTCACGACGTAGTGGCGATCGGCGAATGCAGCCAACTGGGGAAGATGGGTCACGCAGAGGACCTGACGGGATCGGGCCAGGTCTGCCACCTTCCGGCCGAGGTCGAGTGCGGTCGCCCCGCCGACGCCGGCGTCGATCTCGTCGAACACGAACGTGTCGGCCGCACCGCTGCCACCTGCGAGCCGCAAGGCCAGGGTGAGACGGCTCAGCTCGCCTCCGCTGGCGACGTTGCCGACAGGCCCCGGCTGCAATCGGGCATCGGACGCAAACAAGAGCCGCACCTGCTCTGACCCCCCTGGGCCTGGGTCGGCCGGCTCGAAGTCGACTCGCACCACCGGGTCGCTGAAAGCCAGGTCACGTAGATGCCCGACAGCCGCCTCGGCCAGTATCTCGGCGGCCCGCCGTCGGGCTCGGGTCAAGTCGTTGCCGGCGGCGCCGAGGGCCTGCCAAGTCGCCTCGACTTCTTCGTCGATCACCTCGGATCGGCGCAACAGTCCTTCGAGCTCGGCCTTGCGCTCGACCGCCTGACGTCCGAACTCCAGGACGTCCTCGAGCGTCTGCCCATACTTGCGTCGGAGGTCGCCGAGCAACGTGAGGCGCGCCTCCACCGTCTCCTGCCGTTCTGGATCGAGATCGATACCCTCGGCTTCCGTTCGGGTGTCCGCCGCCAGATCGGACAGCGTTTCTGCCGCCGCAGCGAGCGACGTCGCCAGGGCTTCCAGGCTCGTGTCGAGCCGCGCCGCCTTGCGAACCGACGACACCGCCTCACCCAGGCTCTCCCGGGCGGCCTCGAGCCCTTTGAGGGCGTCGGTCATGTGGAGAACGATCTCTTCGGCGTGGCGGAGGCGATCCGCCAGGCGCGTCAACTCCTCGTCGTCCCCCGGCTCGAAACCTGCTGCCTCGATCTCGTTGCTCTGGAACGTCACCAGATCGAGTTCTCGGGCCAGCGCCGCCCGGTCCCCACCGAGACGCTCTTGGGCCGCCGTCGCCTCCCGCCAGGCCTCCCACGCCTCCCGGTAGGCCTGCAAGGCTCGCTGTCCGTCTTCGTCGAGCATCCTGTCGACCAGCTCGCGAGCTTCAGCCGAGCGGGTCAGGCTGACGTGGTCGTTCTGGCCGACGACTTCGACCAGGTCCGCCACCTTCTCCTCCAGCGCTCGGGCCGAGGCGATGGAGCCGTCCAGATAGGCTCGGCTCCTGCCCGACCGGGGCAAGCGGCGACCGGCGCCGAACTCCTCGCCGTCTCGGTCGAGGAACCGACCCTCTACCACGGCTTCTTCGGCAAACGGGCCGACCAGGTCAGATCGGGCGTCACCGCCGAGCAGCAGCCGGAGTCCCCCCAGGAGGAGCGTCTTGCCGGTCCCGGTTTCCCCGGTCACGACGGTCAGCCCCGTGCTGGGCTCGATCCTCGCCTCTTCGATCACACCCAGGTTGCGGACCAGGAGTTCGTCGATCATCCGCTCACTCCAGATGGAACTTCTCAGTGACCGCCCGCGGGAACGAATGGGGCCGGAACCTCACGAACTCGACCGGCCGGGGCGCGCGGGTGATCACGACCTCGTCGCCTTCATCGGCCTCGCCCAGCGGTTCTTTGTCGACACTCACCCGGGCGCGTCGCTCCAGCTCCACCCGGATCCTCACCACCGACTCCGGGTCCAGGACCATCGTCCGGGAGAAGAGTGAATGGGACGCCACGGGGGTGAGAAGGAGCGCTTCGATCGAATGATCGACCAGGGGACCCCCTGCTGAGAAGCTGTAAGCGGTGGAACCGGTCGGGGTGGCCACGATCAGACCGTCGGCGCGGTACCGGACGAACGGTTCGTCGTTGATCTCGACCGCGAGTTGGACCAACCGAAGCGTGTCGATCTTCTCGACCACGACGTCGTTGAGGCCCTGAGCGGTGGTCCCGTTCAGTGTCGCCCTCAGGCCCATCCGCGGCGCCGTGGAGTAGTCGCCGGAGGCGAGGGCGACGAAGACCTTCTCCAACTCGTC
>DATGPZ010000182.1:0-2299 GCA_035304485.1 Acidimicrobiia bacterium
GAAGGAACGGGACCGACACACCACCTGCCAGATGAACCTGGCTCTGGTCCAGGGCCTCATCGAGGGCACCAATGACGACGGAACTGCTGGGCTAGGCCCCGAAGAGGGCTGTTGCTGGTCAGGATATGTTGACCACTCATAACAACCATCCGCGCGCGCGATCTCCGATCAGATCCCGGGCACTCCTTCACTCGCCTGCTTGAATATCGACCCGACTTCCTGTCGTCGACCGCGGAGCAGGTGAACATATGCCGAGCTATCCAACGCCGTCTGTGCCCAGGCGGCTCTCCATCGTGAGCATCGCCGTTGCCGTTCTCCTTGGAATCGCCTCTATCGCAGGGGCCGCTGGAGAGGACGGTCCGTTCTCGGACGTACCGGCCGACCACAATTTCGCTTCCGACATCGCTTGGCTGGCCGAATCCGGAGTGACCAGGGGCTGTAACCCGCCCGCCAACGACCAGTTCTGCCCCGACGACACGGTGACGCGGGCGCAGATGGCGGCCTTCATGAAACGTCTGGCCACCGGACAGATCGTCGATGCCGCCACCGTCGGGGGATTCACCGCCGAAGACTTGATGTCCCAGGGAGCGCCTGGCACACCCGGCGAAGACGGGGCTTCCGCCTACGAGATCGCCGTCGCCAACGGGTTCACGGGTACCGAGGAAGAGTGGCTCCAGAGCCTCGTGGGACCACAAGGCGAACCAGGCCCGCAGGGCGAACCGGGCCCACAAGGCGAACCCGGACCGGCCGCCTTCTCCGACCTCGGCACCGTCGAGACATTGAGAACCGTTCCTGCCGGCGAGACCGTCGAGATGGAGATGGGGTGCTCAGGAGACGTGGTGAGCGGCGGCTGGGACATCACGCAGAGCAGTACCGAGGCTATCGAGGTCTTGAAGTCCCGGCCGATCCACGACGGTTTCGGATTCGTGTGGCAGTGGACGGTGAAGAACAACGACTCGACGGACCAGGAAGTCCACTTCTTCGTGCTCTGCGCGCGAGACTGATTTCGAAGTCGAGCTCACTGCCGGCTTCCACTTCTGGAAGCCGGCAGTCTTGCTTTCGGCCTCGGCTGCTCGCTCAGGGGGCAGCGAGTCGATCGATCTCGTAAGTGAGGGTGGCGCCGTAGATCGCCACGTACTGTGACATCGCGGGACTGCTGGACCCGAGAACGGCGCGCAGCTCATAGACGCGATTGGCCGGGTCGACGGTGTGATCGCCGGTGATGGGCACCTCGATGGTCGTCAGCCCGATGATCTCCGGGGCGGTAGAGATCGGATCCACGTTGGAGCCGAAAGCGCCGTGCACCCGGGGATCAGAGCCATCGAGCCGATAGCTCCGGACCTCGACCCATCCTGCTCCCTGGGAGGTGGAGCTGTCGCTCACCACGAAGGTGGCGGACACCAGTCGCGCACCCTGGGGAGGGCTGATGGCGCACTGGAGCGCGACGGCGCTCCCACCCTCGGTCAAATACCGACCCGAGTTGCCGATCGCACCCATCTCAGCCGAGTTGCTAGGGAAAAAGCCCCTTCCACCACAACTGAGCGACTCGGTCACCGTTTCGACCTTGGGCAGGTCGGCGGCACCAGCGAAGAAGGTGGAGTCCCGCCCATCGAGCGTGTCCGCATCGAGGGACCCACCGGAAGAGCCACCGGCGGCGGCGATGATCTCCGCGGCAGTCATGCCCTGGAGGCGGCCGGCGTCCACCACTCGATTCATGGCCAGACGATGCATGAATGCGGCCATCTGCTGACGGGTGACCGAATCCTCTGGGCAAAACCTCGTGTTCTGTGGTGGATTGCACCCGCGGGTCACATCCGCCTCCGCCAGCCAGGCGATGTCGTTGCGAAAGACGTTGGATTCGGGAACATCCTCGAACCCGTTGGCCGCCAGCACGGCTGTCGGGACGGTGAGTGCGAGGGCGGCAGCGGCCGCCAACACGAGCCTCAGTCGCTTGGGCTGCAATTTTCCTCCTCGTGTCGCTTGGGATCGGTCCGAATCGCCTGCTCAGCGTCCGGCTCGGTGGGGTCGACCGACGAATCGACGGAGGAACCCCGCTACTGATCCGCTCGAGGTCAGAGCAAAGAGTCCTGATCGTGACCAGGCACCCCCATACCTTTCGATCGGTGGATGCCGGACAAGTTAATCCAATGCTCTAGAACTTCTAGTACCTGATCAGCGCGTCAACCAACGAGACGTGCCCAGCGGCGCGATATGCGTCGAGTCGCGAGGAACAACTCAGAACAACGGGCTGGGCCACCGCACTTCTCCGTTGCTTGGAATACCAGAGAGCATCGACAAC
>DATGPZ010000183.1:0-21355 GCA_035304485.1 Acidimicrobiia bacterium
TCCGGGCGAACTCCTCGACGTGGGGCACGATCACCGCCAGGGGGATCTGCCGGTCCACGGGAAGGCCGGCGTCGAAACCTGCCAGGACCCAGCGCGCCAGTCCGCCTACCAGAGAACCCACCTGCATTCCGATCATCGCCGGCGCGAACTGGGCCATCGGCCCTCCCATGGCTCCGGCGTCGGAGAACGGTTCGCTCAGGTATCCGAACGCTTCGAGATGGCGATCGGCCCACTCCCGGCCGTCGACCGGCAGCACGTCGGGAGCCGGAGTGACCGGTAGAGGGCTGACCTGTTCCAATCGGTATTCGGCCAGACGGGTGAGGTCTCGATATTCCTCCGCTGCCCACGGTTCGACCGGAACTCGCTCACCGGTCAGGTGATGGGCGACCTCGGCCGCCAATTTCCAGTTGATCGGGCCCGGTTGATTGAAGAGCTCGAAGAGTCGGGAGAAGAGGTCGTCGTCGCTCACTGCCACTCACCCAGCTCGACGGGGAAGGTGATCTCTTCGTCGCCACGGATCGCTTCGACCACCACTTCGTCTCCCGCCCGGTACATGCGGAGGATGGCGATCAGCTGCTCGATCGACGTCACCGACTCCCCAGCGATGCGCTGGATCACATCTCCCATCTCGCCCCCGGCCGCCGAGTAGGCCGAGCCCGGAGTGATCGACGACACCTCCACACCGAGCGGCACGGTGGCGTCGCCCAGGCTCTCCGTGACGGTTCGTCCCTGGATTCCGAGCATGGCGTGGCTCACTTCTCCATCGGCGATGAGGTCTTCGGCCACACCGACGGCCATGTCCACGGGAACTGCGAAGCCGAGACCTTCGGCCCCGACGTCGGAGACCCCGATGGCCGTGGTGATCCCGATCAGCTTCGCTTCCTCATCGAGCAGAGCCCCGCCGCTGGACCCCCGGGTGATGGGGGCGTCGGTCTGGAGGAGCCCGTACAGCCAGCGGTCACGCTCCACGAGGAGCGACCGGCCGGTGGCGGACAAGATGCCCGACGTCACCGAGGGCCCGCCCAGCAGCCCGAGCGGGTTCCCGACCGCCACCGTGCGTTCGCCGATCACCAGGTCGGCCTCGGTTCCCAACGTGATCGGCGCCAGGTCGGGTCGGGTGGTGGAGATCACGGCGATGTCGGTCAGCTCATCGCTTCCGACGATCTCGGCCGGGTAGGCGACGCCGTCGGAGAAGATGACCCCGAGCTGTTCGGCGTTCGCGATCACATGGTGGTTGGTGAGCAAATAGCCGTCGCGATAGACCACTCCCGAACCGCCCCCGTCGAGACCGTTCTCGTCGATGACGCTCACCGCCACCACCGAGGGAATCGCAGCGGCTGCTACATCCGAGATGGAAGCGCCGGGTTCGACCGGCGCCGGGGCGGTGGTGGTCGGCACCGTCGGAGTCGCTCGGGGTGAGCGGATCAGATCTCCTTCGTCCAGGACGCCGAGTGCAGCCAACACGCCCAGGGTCACCCCGGTGCCCAACAGGACCCCACCCAGGATGGCGAACACCAGGTAGCTCTTGGCCCCCGCGAGTTTCGTGGAGGGCTCGGCCGGACCGCGCGATGGATTCGGGGTGGAAGCCGTCCTCGGGGGCGTGGAAGGAGGCTGGATCGGCCCAGCAGGCCACTCCGTGGATGGCCACCGGGGTTCGGGCAGGTCCCGGTCGTGGGGCGCCTGCGGTGTCGAAAGCGAATCCATAGACTGACGATTGTATGGAAGGTCACGATCAACTCGTCCGTATGGCCGTAGTCGACCGTCCCCTCGACCCGGCTGCGATATACGACGAGGTCGTCCATCCAGGCGCCGGTGCCGTGGCGATGTTCGTCGGCACCGTTCGTGACCATTCCGATGAAAGGTCCGGTATCACCCATCTCGAGTACGAGAGCTTCGAGGAGCGGGTTCTCGACGTGATCGGGACCGTGGTGGCCGAGGCCGAGGCGCGCTGGCCGATCCTGGCCGGCGTGGTCGAGCACCGAGTCGGCAGGGTCGATCTCGGCGAGCCGGCGGTGGTGGTGGCCGTCTCGACCGCCCATCGAGCAGACGCCTTCGAGGCGGCGCGCTATCTCATCGACGAATTGAAAGAGAGAGCACCACTCTGGAAGAAGGAGCACTGGCCGGGTGGCGCCGAATGGGTGGAAGGTGCCTGAACGGCATTCGGCCGCGATCTAGAACAAACATTCAAGTTTCTGGCTGACATCCCGGCGGAGAGGCGAACTTTGTTCTATTGTGCCGAATCGCCGCTCACTCCCGGCGGTGGTGGGCACTAGAGGAGATGAGGATGACGACGACGATCGAGCGAACCGACGTTCCTCCCGTCGGGTCGGGATTCAGGACGGTCGCCTCCCTGGTGAGAGCCCGGGCGCAGGAGATGCCGAATGCTGTCGCCATGCGGGAGAAGGACCTGGGAATCTGGCAGGAAATCACCTGGGCCGAGTTGTGGGAGCGTATCCGCCTGGCAGCGCATGGCTTGCTCGCTCTCGGTGTCGAGCCCGGCGACCGGGTTTCGATCCATTCCGAGGACCGCCCCGAGTGGATAATCCTCGACTTCGCCACGGTCGCCGTCCGCGCCATAACGGTGGGCCTCTATCCGACGAATCCGGCGGCCGAGGTCGAATACCTGCTCGCGGACTCGGGTTCGAAGATCCACCTGGCAGAAGATCAGGAACAGGCGGACAAGGTCATGGAAGTGATCGATCGCCTTCCTGACGTCCAGAAGATCATCCACGTCGAACCACGCGGCTTCCGGGCCTATCGCGACGATCCTCGCTTCATCTACTGGGACGATTTCCTGGAGTTGGGCCGCCGCCATGCCGAGGAGAACCCGGGAGCGGTCGAGCGGATCATGGCCGAAGCCACCGCCGACGACGTGATGACACTCGTGTACACCTCGGGTACCACCGGACCGCCCAAAGGGGCGATGCTCACCAACGACAACTTCGACTTCTGCGTCGAGCAGATCATCAACGTGGACGGTCGATTGCCGGGCAACGTCAAAGCCGGGCCCCAGGACCAGATACTCACCTATCTTCCGCTGTGCCACGTGGCCGAAAGGATCTTCTCCGCGTGGCATCTCGCCTCGCAGGGAACGGTTCTGAATTTCGCCGAATCGATCGATACGGTTCAGCAGAACCTGCGGGAGGTCCAGCCCACGTTGTTCTTCGCTGTGCCTCGGATCTGGGAGAAGATCCACGCCACGCTCTACATCAAGGGACGCGACGCCACCTGGTTCAAACGGCTCTTGTTCGCCTTGGGGATGAAGGCCGCCTCCGTGATCGGTCGGGAGCGAGTCGCCAACGGCGGCCTGGACACCACCAAGTCCCGGATCCTCGACTGGGTCTTCTATCCCCTCGTGTTCCGGGCGCTGCGGGAGCGTATCGGTCTGCGCCGGGTTCGCTGGGCCGGCACCGGTGCCGCCGCCATCGCCCCGGAGGTGATCCAGGACTTCATCGGTATCGGTGTGCCGATCCACGAGTTGTACGGGATGACCGAGAACTCCGCCGTCGCCACGCACAACTTCTGGGGCAGGAACAAGGTCGGAACGGTCGGCGAGCCCTACAAGGGAATCGGCTTCCGAATCGACCCCGAGACGGGCGAGATCCAGACCAAGCATCGGGGTGTGTTCAAGGGCTACTGGAACAAGCCCGAGGCGACTGCAGAGATGTTCACCGAGGACGGCTGGCTGCGGACCGGAGACGTCGGGGAGTGGGTAGACGGCACTCACGTCAAGATCGTCGACCGCATCAAGCACATCATCATCACCTCGGGCGGCAAGAACATCTCACCCTCCGAGATCGAGAACAGCCTCAAGACGTCGCCCTACGTCAAAGAGGCAATGGTGATCGGCGACGGCCGCAAATACCTCACCGCCCTGATAGGGATCGAGTTCGACACGGTCGGCGACTGGGCGACGAGACGGGGGATCCCCTACACGACCTACCGCGATCTCTCGGAGAAGCCCGAGGTGATCGAGCTCATCGAGGGTGTCGTGAAGGAAACGAATGAGAAGTTCGCCCGGGTGGAGAACATCCGCAAGTTCCGATTGCTCCCCAAGGAGCTCGATCACGAAGACGGCGAGCTCACCGCCACCCAGAAGGTGAAGCGCAACGCCATGGAGAGCATGTTCAGCGAGCTGATCAACGAGATGTACTCGTCGTGATCGAGGCGGTGGTCTTCGCTCAGGTGGGGACGTCGCCCGCCGGCCGGCTGCTGGTCGATTTCCTCTCCCTCGGATCCATATACGCCCTGCTCGCCATGGGCTTCGTGATCATCTTCAAGGCCACCCAGGTCCTGAACTTCGCCCACGGAGCTCTGGCCGGTCTCGGCGCCTTCCTCGTGGCTTCGTTCGCTACGGTCCTCAATGTCCCGGGGCGGTGGATCCCCGGCGCTCCCCAGTGGCTGCGCTGGACACTGTCGGTGCTGGCGGCCCTCGCCCTGGCCACCCTCATCGGCATGGTCTTGGAGAGGATCTTCATTCGGCCGATGCTCGGGGAGGAACTGTTCGCCGTCGCCATCGTCACCCTGGGGCTGGACATCGTCCTTCGTACGATCACCAACGACTTCATCGGCACCCAGGCGCGCCCGCTGGGTGACCCCTTCGGGACCAGGGTGTGGACGATCGAGGGGTTCACCCTGATCCCGTGGACGATCATCGCCCAGGTGGTCACGACGGTCGTGCTGGTCGCCCTCATCGCGCTGTTCTTCCGAAGCCGGCTGGGGATCGCGATGCGGGCGACAGCCTTCGATCAGGAAGCCGCCCGAGCCCAAGGGATCGACGTCGGCCGGGTGTTCTCCATCTCGTGGGGAATCGGTGCCGCCCTGGCGGGAGTGGCGGGGATCTTCCTGTCGCTCTTCCCTCGCCGCGCCGCCGGCGTCGACCAGTCGACCGCCTTCTTCGCCTTCGCGGCTTTCCCCGCCATCATCCTGGGCGGTCTCGATTCCGTCGTGGGAGCGGTGGTTGGCGGGTTCGCCATCGGCCTGGCCCAGGCGCTGGCGACGGAATTCCTCGTCGGGGTGTCGTGGCTCGGCACCGGTTTCGCCGGAGTCGTGCCCTACCTCCTCATGCTGGCGGTCCTGCTCATCCGTCCCTACGGGCTCTTCGGGTCCGAGGAGATTCGCCGCGTATGACGACCGTCGACTCACCTCCAGAGACGCCGGCCCGGTCCGAGGGCCCGCGACGACCTCGTCGGAAGGGTCCGATGCGCGGACGTCCTCTGCTGCGGACCTCCTACGAAGCCGACCAGGCACTCTTCCCGTCGGTCACTCAGCGGGTCGCCATCACCGTCTTCTTGCTGTTCCTCGTGGCGATCCCATTCTTCGCGCCGGGAACCATCGGAGCCGAAGGCTCGCTCCCCGGCCCCGACTTCCTCGCGTCCAGCGACTGGCTGCGTCTTCTGGCGACACTCGGCATCTTCGCCATCGGCGCCCTGGGCCTGAACATCCTGACCGGCCTGGCGGGCCAGGTCTCGCTCGGTCACGCCTTCTTCATGGCGGTGGGCGCCTACACGGCGGCGGTCTTCGGCTCGGCGCCGGGTCCGCTGTGGGGTATGGGACTTCCCATCTGGGTGTGGTTGCCGTTGGCAGGCATCATTCCGGCGCTTCTCGGGGTTCTCATCGCTCCCACCGCGGTCCGGGTACGCGGGCTCTATCTGGCGATCGTCACCCTCGGCCTCGTGTTCATCGGCGAGTACATGTGGCGCAACCTGGACTTCATCACGGGCGGCTCCCAATCCGGTCGCACCTTCCCGGCCCTCGAGTTTCGCTTCTGGCAGGAAGAAGCCCCCGTGCTCACCCTTTCGCAGTCGTCGACCTGGTTCGGCGTCCTCAACATGTCATCCACAGCCAAGACCTACCTGTTCATCCTGGTTCTGGTGGCGATCATGACCCTGGTGGCAAAAAATCTGCAGCGGACCCGGATCGGGCGGGCCTTCATGTCCATCCGCGACCGGGACGTGGCCGCCGAGGTCATGGGCGTCAACGAGTTCAAGACCAAGACGATCGCCTTCGCCATCTCCTCGTTCTACGCGGGCATCGCCGGGGCGTTGTTCGCCTCTTTCATCGGTCGCACCATTCCGGAGCAGTGGGATCTGCTCCTCTCCGTCGAGTTCATCGCCATCATCCTGATCGGCGGCATCGGCACCGTGTCCGGGACTCTGCTCGGGTCGGCGTTCGTGATCCTGCTGCCGCGGTTGGTGGAGGACCTGACCCGGTTGGGAGAACGACTGGTGGCTGAAGGCGGCTTCTGGGCCACGGTCCTCGATCCACTCGTATCGACCGGCACTGGTGACTGGGGCCTGGTCAACACGTCGGCCGGTGTGGCGCCCGGGTTGTCGGTGGATCAGCTGAACCTGGTCATCTACGGGGCCCTCATCATCGCTTTCTTGATCTTCGAACCGCTCGGTCTGTACGGGATCTGGCTGAGGATCCGGAACTACTGGAAGGGGTGGCCATTCACGTACTAGTCGAACGTCCTCGTGCGGTGCGCCCAAAAAAGCGCCCGAGCGATCAGCTATCCGGATCGGAGATGCCTTGCCTCAGGCAGGGCTTGATAGAGAAAGAGGAGGATGAATGAAGCAATGGAGCAAGTTCCTGGCGCTGCTTGCGGTGCTCGCTTTGGTGGCGGCCGCTTGCGGTGGTGACGGTGGGTCGGGCACGACCGCCGCGCCCGATGAGCCGGGCACCACACAGGCAGCGGAGAGCCCTGACACGACGGCCGCCCCCGAGGAGCCGTCCGACACGACGGGCGGCGGTGGAGGCGAAGGCGGCGACATCGCCACCGACATCGGTGTCGATATCGAGGCCGGCACCATCAAGATCGGGCTGTTGTCCGATCTGTCCGGTCCGTTCTCGCCTCTCGTGCAGCAGATCGTGACCGCGCACGAGGTGTACTGGGAGGACGTGAACCGCAACGGCGGCATCAACGGTCTCGAGGTCGAATTGATCATCGAGGACACGGGCTACGAGGTGCCCGTCCACCTCCAGAAGTACGAGGAGATCCGTGACGAAGTCGCGGTCATCGGTCACTCGACCGGCTCGCCCCACACGGTGGCGTCGCTGCCCGCGTACATGGAGGATGAGATCCTGGCGGTCCCGCTCACCTGGTACTCGGGTTGGGTGGACCCCCAGTTCAACTCCAACCTGATGCACCACGGCGCCCCCTACTGCCTGGAGATCCAGAACGCCATCAACTACATCTCCGACGACATCGGTGGTGCCAGCACCATCGCCATTGCGTCGGTGCCCGGCGACTTCGGTCTCGACGGAGCGGCCGGAGCCGAGTTGGGTGCCGAGGCTCTCGGCTTGGAGGTCGTGTACAACGGAGCCGGGGCAGTCAACCCGACCGACGAAGCGTCGATGACCGAAGTGGCGAATGCGATCGCCTCCTCGGGCGCCGACATCGTCGTGCTCGTGGCTACTCCGGCGGCGTTCGCCTCGATCTATGGCCAGGCCGTGGCGCAGGGTTTCGAGGCGAAGTGGACCGGAACCTCGCCGTCGTGGTCGCCGGCATTCGTGGCCCCCGACTCCCAGATCAGAGAGGCCGTCGCCCGTGACGTCTACATCACGGTGCCGTTCGACTCCTGGGATGGAGAGTCACCCGGCGCCCAGGCGTTCACGGCCCTCATGCAGGAGTTGCGACCCAACAACCCGCCGTTCGACGCCTACAACGAAGGCTACGTGGAGGCGAAGATCGTCCACGAGGCCCTGCTCACGGCATACGACAACGGGGACATGACCCGGGCGGGGATCCTGGCTGCGGCCAAGTCGCTCGACAACGTCGAGTTCGACGGGCTGGCTCCCGCCGAGAGGTACACGGGTGAGCCGAACGACATGGTCCAGCGCGTGAGCTTCGTCTACCGGCCCGACCTCGAGTCGCCCACGGGCTCGGTGGTGGTAGAGCGGGACTACGTCGCCCCGATCGTGGAAGAGTTCCAGTTCGATGGAGCCTGCTACGAGCTAGAGGGCTGATCCGGCGAACCGGGTGGCGGACGCTCGACGTCCGCCACCCGGGCCGGTGACTCGAGTCGTGGCCTCGACTCCGAGCCCAGGATCCGAGTCACGGGAAAGGCGAGCATGCTCTCAGTCGAAAACCTGGAGGTCGTCTACAACGACGTGGTGCTGGTCCTGCGCGGGATCTCGCTCGAGGTGCCCGAAGGCAAGATCGTCGCCTTGCTCGGCGCAAATGGTGCCGGCAAGACCACCACGCTCCGGGCGATCACCGGGCTGCTCGACATCCACGAAGGAGAGATCACCAAAGGCACCGTCGTATTCGACGGCGACGACATCACCCACCTGGACCCTGCAGTGCGAGTCAAGAAGGGGATCAGCCAGGTCATGGAGGGTCGCCGAGTCTTCGCTGAGATGACGGTGGACGAGAACCTGAAGGCAGGCGCCTACGTGAACAACGATTCACAACACGTGGAGGCCGCCTACGAGCGGGTCATGGACCTGTTCCCGGTGCTGGCGAAGCGTCGGCGGTCCACGGCCGGATATCTATCCGGCGGCGAACAGCAGATGTTGGCGATCGGCCGGGCCTTGATGCAGGAACCGCGCCTGCTGATCCTCGACGAGCCATCGCTCGGTCTGGCGCCGCTGTTGGTGCAACAGGTGAGAGATGTGATCGTCGAGATCAACCAGCAGGGCACGGCGGTGCTGCTGATCGAGCAGAACGCAAACATGGCCCTCTCCATCGCGCACCATGGATACATCATGGAGACGGGGAAGATGGTGATGGACGGTGAACCGCAGAAGCTCCTCAGAGACGAGGACGTCCAGGAGTTCTATCTGGGCCTGTCCGGGGAGGGTCGCAAGTCGTTTCGAGATGTGAAGCACTACAAGCGGCGCAAGAGGTGGCTGTCGTGACGATGGAGTCGAAAGCCGGAAGTCGGGAGTCGGTAGTAGGCGAGGGCTCGCCTCTGCTCGAGTTCGACGACGTGCGTCTGTCGTTCAAGGGCGTGACCGCCATCGACGGTGTCACCTTCCACGTCGACGAAGGCGAGCTGTTCGCCATCATCGGCCCCAACGGGGCGGGAAAGACGTCGATCTTCAACTGCCTGAACCAGGTATACCGGCCCGAGGAAGGGGACATCCGCTGGCGGGGGCGGTCGATCATGGGCCTCAAGCCCAATCAGGTGGCCGAGTTCGGCATCGCTCGCACCTTCCAGAACATCGCCCTCTATCCGCACATGACGGTGGTGGAGAACATCCTCACCGGTCGTCACATTCGGATGCGGACCGGATGGTGGAGTGACGCCTTCTGGGTCGGCAAGGCCAAGCGGGAGGAGGTCGAGCATCGGGAACGAGTCGAGGACATCATCGATTTCCTCGAGATCGAGCAGTGGCGCAAGTATCCGGTGGGTTTGCTGCCCTACGGCGTCCAGAAGCGGGTGGAGCTGGGACGAGCCCTGGCCATGGAGCCCCAGCTCCTGCTCCTCGACGAGCCGGTTGCGGGTATGAACCTGGAAGAGACCGAGGACATGGCGCGGTTCATCCTGGACATCCAGGACGAACTCGGAATCGCCATGATCCTGGTCGAGCACGACATGGGCTTGGTCATGGACATCGCCGATCGGGTCATGGTGGTCGACTTCGGGAAACGGATCGCCGTCGGGTCTCCCGCCGAGGTCCAGCAGGATCCCGAGGTCATCAAGGCCTATCTGGGCGAAGAAGTCTCGGTCTGATCCGACAGGAACGCCACCAACTCGTTCCTGAACTCAGGGGTCCCGACCGCCTTCAGGTGGTCGCCACCGGTGGCCACGTGTCGGGCGCCCGGAATCACCGCTGCCAGCCGTTCGGCATCGGGAGCGAGGCGGTCTTCATGGCCCGCCATCACGAGAGTGGGCACCGCGATCCCCTCCAGGGGGACCTTCGAGGGGCGTGGGGCCCGCACGTGGGCGGCTAGAGCTCGGCGGTCGGCGCCGACGGCATCCGCGAAGCGCCGGAACGAGGCGGCGACTGGCTCCTCGATCGTCGCTGGATCGTCGGCCTCGAGGGCCTCTGCCACCGCCTCCGCGGCGGTGGAGAGCCCTGCGAACCCTCCCTCCACGACCGCACCGCCGAGGCCGCCCAGGACCAGCCGGCGCACCCGTCCGTCTCGGGCGGTGACGAGGAGTGCTACCGCCGCACCCATCGAGTAGCCAACCAGGTCGAACGTGCCGACATCTAGATGGTCGAGCAGCTCGATCACATCCGTCGCCATCCGATCCTCTCCATAGGCGGCGGGGTCCGTTGGCTTGTCCGAGAGGCCATGCCCGCGCGCGTCCATCGCCAGGACTGGGCGGCCCACTTTCGCCAAGGCGTCGGCCACGCCGGTCGCCCGCCAGTTGTGAGCGGTATCGGACATGAACCCGTGGAGCAGGACGACCGGGATTCCGCTTCCGTCCCACCTGAAGTAGCGAAGGGTGGTTCCGTCGGAAGCATAGAAACTGCTTTCACGAGGCGCGCTCAGGGGTCCCGCTCCTCGGTCACGAGATAGGTCCCCGTGGGGGAGTCGAGCAGTTCCACGGTGCGCTCGGCGGCCTCGTCGATGTGGATTCGCGGAGGAGGCGGCGGAGTCGCATGGTAGGTGCCGGGCCCGTAGAACTGGCCGTAGCGCAAGACCACGCCACCGGACTCGAGTACGGCCGACTCGAGATGTGCCACGCCGTGGCGGCCGACGGGATCATCTATAGCCCAGGCGACACTCTGGGCGACGATCCGTCCCACCCCGGCCCGCCGGGCCGCTTCGAGCAGGTTGTCCGTGCCTTCGACGCGGATCCGGGCGTTGGCGCTGCGCGCTTGCCCCAGACGGCGCGGGTCGTCGGGGAGGTCGGTCAGTTCGTGCAGGATCACGTCGGGCTTGGTCTCCTCCATAGAGCCGGCCAGTGACTCGAGGTCATAGACGTCTCCCACCACGACCGAGGCTCCGGCTCTCTCCAGGGAAGGCGCCTTCGAGGGGGTGCGGGTGAAGGCGATCACCTCGTGCCGGGCGGCGACCAACAGAGGAACCAGCCGGGAACCGATGACTCCTCCCGCCCCGGCGAGGAACACCCTCACCTCAGTCTCGTGACAGTCTCCAGGCGGCCGGCAGGATCACACCCGCCAGCGCCGCCTTGATGGCGTCACCGATGAGGAAGGGAACCACCCCGACCCGAACCGCCTGGATCGGGCTGTAGTCGAGCGTCGACATCAAACCGGCGACTCCTCCGACGTAGATCACGGCGCTTCCGGCCAGGAAGGCGAGCACCATCGTGGCGAAGCGGCGGTCGTGGCGTTTCCGAGCCAGGTGACCCGCCAAGGCAGCCGCAACGGGGAAGGCGAACAGGTATCCCGCGGTGGGTCCCATCAACACGCTCACACCGGCTGCGCCGTCGGTGAACACCGGCAGGCCCGCCGCACCCATCGCCAGGTAGACGACCTGGGAAGCTGCCCCACGCCTCCACCCGAGAGCGGCGCCCACCACCAACACGGCCAGGGTCTGGCCGGTCATGGGAACCGGCCACATCGGCACATGCCATTGAGCCGCCAGAGCAGTGACGGCTGCCCCCGCTACGACCAGGGCGGTGCTGGCGAGGAGGGAACGGGAGGCGACACGCGATGTCAAGACTCTGGCATAGGACATGGCGAGTGATTCTAGGACGTCGAACGGCCCGCGGTCGGGTTGTCGACCCCCTGGGATACCATCTCGGCGTGACCGAGCGCTCCCGCAACCGTGCGCTGACCGCCGCCTCAGTGATCTTCTTCCTGACCGGCCTCGTCGTCGTCGCCTGGAACATCCCCCTGCCTCTCATCGCCTATTCGCCCGGTCCCGTCACGGACGCCGTCGACGCCGTCCGGGTGGACGGGGGGACGGTATATCCGGTCGATGGTGAATTGGTGATGTTGACCGTCGCCGGACAGGACATCAACGCCTTCGAAGCGTTGGTGGCTGCCGTCGATCCCTCCGTCGACGTGATCGCCCGTCAGGCGGTCCGCCGACCGGACGAATCGGACGAGGAGTACCGGCGGCGCAACCTCCAGTTGATGGATCAATCGACGGCCACCGCCATCGGGGTAGCTCTCAGCCATGTCCCCCTCGACGGCCAGGAGTCGTCCGTGTTCATAACCGGCTATGCCGCTGACACTCCGGCCGGGGCGGTTCTGCGGATCGGGGACGAGATCCTCTCACTGGGGGGTGAGGAGATCACCTCCACGGACGATCTCGCCCGGGTGATGGCCGGCACCCGGCCCGGCGACGTGGTTCCGATCGAGGTGGAGCGAAGCGGTGAGGTCCTGGCGCTCGAGGTCGAGCTCGTCGCCCAAGAAGAGGACCCAGACCTGGCGATGATGGGCGTGTTCGTTCGACAGTTGCCGTTCTGGATCGACATCGACTCCGGAATAGTCGGCGGACCCTCGGCCGGGCTCATGTACGCGCTGGCGGTGATCGACGTGCTCACCCCCGATTCCCTCACCGGTGGCCGGGTCGTCGCCGGCACCGGAACGATAGACCCCGAAGGCAACGTCGGCAACATCGGAGGGGTCCGACAGAAGGTGGTGGCTGCCGAGGCGGCGGGCGCCGAGTACATGCTGGTGCCGCAAGGGAACTACGAGGCGGCCCAGACCGCCCCGCGGGGGGCGATGGAGTTGATCCCGGTGACCAGCCTCACCGACGCTCTCGAATTCCTGGCCACGTTGCGCTAGACCCCGCGGGGATGTGCGGCCCTCGTCGGCGGCGTCGGTGGGCAAAGGCCCGAGAAGGCGTCAACCGGCCTGTATCTTTGTATTCCGCATGACCGATCGACCCACCACCGAGGAGATCACTCGCGCCACCTTCCGGGTGGCGTTTCGGGGTTACGACCAGAGCGAAGTGGATCAGCATCTCGAACGGCTCCAGGGAGTGATCGACGACCTGAGGGAAGAGCGGGACCGGTTGGCCGAGCGGTTGGGCGAGTTCGCCGATCGCGACCTCAAGCGTGAATTCGAGAGCGTCGGGCGGGAAGTGACCGCCGTCTTGGAGGCGGCTCGCACTGCCGCTGAAGCCATGCGCGAGAGGGCCGCGGCCGACGCGGCGAGGTGGCGGAGCGAGGCCATGGCCGAGGTCGAGCAGATGCGGCGCGAGGCTCGTGCCGATGCAGAGGCGCTGCGGTCGGATGCATGGACGACCGGCAGTCAGCTCCTCGAGCAGGTTCAAGACGAGGTGGAACGCCGGCGGGAAGCGAACGAGCGAGAAGCGCTGGCGATTCGAGGCGAGGCCGAGAGGGAAGCGCATCGCTTGACGGCGGCAGCAAGGCGAGAAGCCGAAGACCTCGCCCGTTCGTCCAAGATGGAGGCCGAGAAGCTCCTGTCCCGGGCTCGTGCCGACTACGAGGAGATCGTCGCCGCCGCCCAACGTCAGGCGGACGCCGCCCAAGAGCGGACCCGGGCGTTGGAAGAGCGCCGCCGAGAGCTGATGGACGAGCTCGAATCGATCCGGGGGACGCTGTCATCGATGGAACAGGAGCTCGAGGAGCGGCGTCACGGCATCGGGCTCTCGGAGCCGCCGGAGCTCCCCGACCACGCCGTCGTGACAGACGCCGACGGCGAACCCATCGTCACTGACTGGGAGGAGGGTCAGACCGTTCGGGTGATCCGACCCGAGCGCGAGGAGCCGACCGTCGCCGATGAGGTGACCGACGCCGAGTCGCTGGCCGAGGAAGTGGCTCGTCTCCACGACCGGCCCGATCCTCACGAGCCAGTTCCCGCTACCGACGAGGTCGCGGCCGACTCCGCCGTGGAGGAGACGATCTCAGACGAGTCGCCATCGACGGCTGAGACCGAGGACGGGCAATCGGTGGTGACGGAGGCAGCGGAGCCGCCGGCCGAGGTGGCTCCTGCCCCGGAGGAGCCCGCCGCATCGACTGCCGATGAGACGCAGGAGGAATCCGACGAAGCGGCTTCCGATGAAGGGGCCACGGTCGAGTTGGAGCCGACTGTCATCGACGAGGAGGAAAGGGACGAGACCCCGGAGACGGAAAGCCAGGACGAGCGAGCCGACGATCTGGCCGACCTGTTCGCCCGCTTGCGCAGCCCGCAGCCTGAAGAAGAGGAGTCGTCTCCATCCCCGGTGGACTCCGTCGAGACCGCAGAAGACCCCCCACCTCCCGAGGCGGAGCACGAAGCAGTCGGCTTCGACGGCGTCGACCCGTTCGAGACCCGGGAGCGCCTGCTCCTACCGATCACCAACACGGTGCTGAGGACCGTCAAGAGAGGACTGGCCGACGCCCAGAACCGAGCGCTGGAAGAACTGCGCCTCACGAGCGGCGACTGGCAGCCCGATCCGGAGGAGCTGGAATCGATATTCGCCGAAGACCTGGAGACCCTGGCCGATCAGGCGGGTCAGGCAGGTATCGAGGCAGCCGTGGAGATGGGAGTCGCCGGGACCGGTTCGGTATCGCCGGATGTGAGTCCGCCGGAAGGCGTCGCGGACGAACTGGCGGTTGCTCTGCAAGCGGCATTGGAGGCAGCCGGTTCGGGGGCGCGAGAGAGACAGGCGGCTGCCTCGCGGGTCTTCCGGGGCTGGCGGACCGACGAGGCCGAGCGGCGCATCCGGATGATCGCCTTCAATGCGTACCACACGTCGCTGCGGCAGGCGCTGGAGGCTCAGGGACGACCCTGGCGGTGGCTCCCGGAAGGTCGGCTGTGTTCAGCCTGCCGCCAGGCGGCCGAAGCCGGTGAGTCGGTCCCTCCCGTCCACCGCGACTGCTCCTGCACCATCGTCCCGGACTGAACTCCGATCGGTGGATCGGGGTTGGGGGACAGTTTCCTTACAATCGCCAGGATGTTCCAGCGGACCCCTCCGCCCCGTCGAGCTCCCGGTGATCGTCGCCGAGGAATTCTCTACCTCCTGGCTGCGGCGTTGGCGGTCTACCTCGTCCTCACCGCTCTGGGCACACTCTGGACCGATTACCTCTGGTTCGAATCGGTCGGTTACACCTCGGTGTGGACCCGGCGATGGTCGGTGGCGATCGGACTGGGGGCGGCCGGAACCGTCGTAGCTGCACTGGTTTTCTGGTCCACCCTGTGGTTGGCGGGCCGGTTCGGACCCCGGTTCTTCCCCGCCGACCTGACCGAAGACGAGGAGCTGGTCACCCGGTTCCGGTATTGGTCGGAAGGTCGGATCGGCCGGGTTCGGCTCGTGGTGTCGGTTCTGCTCGGGTTGTTCGTGGGGGTCGGCGTGTCCACCTGGCGCGACGATGTCTTCCTCTACGCGACACAACGGGACTTCGGCGTGGCCGACCCGATCTTCGGGCTCGATGTCGGGTTCTACATCTTCCAATTCCCTCTGATCGACGTGGGTCTTCGGTGGTTGTTCAACCTGCTGGCCACCGCGGCCGTCCTCGCCGCCGTGGCCCACTATCTGAACGGCGGTATCCGTATCCGTCGCGGCTCGATGCCGACCTTCTCCCGGGCGTCGAAGATCCACATCTCGGTGTTGCTCGCCCTGATGGCAGTCGTCCGGGCCGGTATCTACCGGATGGATGCTCTGGCGTTGCTCTACTCCGACCGCCAGCAGCAGTTCTTCGGTCCCGGATTCACCGACGTCACCGCCCGGCTACCCGCTCTGCGCCTGCTGATGGCCATCGCCCTGGTGGCGGCGGTGGTGTTCATCATCAACATCTGGCGCCGGGGCTGGCTCCTGTCACTGATGGCGGTCGCTGGGTGGATCATCGTCTCCGTAGCGGCCCTCTTGATCTACCCGGCGCTGATCGACCGGTTCCAAGTCGACCCACAGCCGCTGGCGCGGGAGGCCGAATACATCGCCCACAACATCGAGTTCACCCGGCGGGCCTACGGGTTCGACGCCGTCGAGATCCGCGAGTTTCCGGCCGCGAGGACCTTGACCGCCGACGACATCGAGGCCAATCGCACCACCGTCGACAACTTGCGTCTGTGGGACACAGCGGTGTTGCCCCGTACCTACCAGAACCTCCAGGAAATCCGCCCCTACTACAGCCTCGAAGGCGTGGACACCGATCGCTACATGATCGGCGGGGAACCGACCCAGACGATGGTGGCGGTCCGAGAGTTGGACGAGGACAACCTGGGTCGGACCGACTGGCAGAACACCCGCCTGCTCTACACCCACGGAATCGGAGCCGTGGTGAGCCAGGCCAATGCCGTCGAAGAGAACGGCCAGCCCGAGTTTCTCCTCGCCGACCTGCCGCCGGTGGAGCAAGATCCTTCACTGGCACTCGAGCAGCCCCGGGTGTATTTCGGCGAGACCTACGAACCGGACAGGCCCGTCATCGTGAGGACGGGCACCGGTCCCCAGGAAGTCGACATGCCGGCGGAGGGCGAGCGGATCACGACCTACGAGTACCAGGGCGAAGCCGGGGTGGAACTGAGCGGGATCTGGCGTCGAATCGCCTTCGCCTTCCGTTACCGGGACTTCAACCTGTTGATCTCCGGTCAGATCCGGCCCGACAGCCGGGTTCTGGTCCAGCGCAACATCCGGGCTATCACGTCTGATATCGCACCGTTCCTGACAGTGGACTCCGATCCCTACCCGGTGATCCACGAGGGACGGATCGCCTGGGTCGTGGACCTGTACACGACCAGTGACAGCTATCCCTACTCCAAGCCGGTGACGCCTGTCGACCGCCGGCGGCTTCCGCAGTCGAGTGAGATCCGATCCGGCACGAACTACTTCGCCAATCCGGTCAAGGCCGTGATCGACGCCTACGACGGCACCGTCGACTTCTACGTGGTCGACGACTCGGATCCGATCATCGCTGCCTGGCGGGAGGTCTATCCGGGACTCTTCAAGGACGGCTCGGAGATGCCCGACGGACTCGAGGCGCACCTGCGTTACCCACAAGACCTGTTCCGCATCCAGGGCGAGATCTACCTCGACTACCACATGGAGGACCCGGCCGAGTTCTTCACCCGCAACGACGCCTGGTCGATCCCCAACGACCCGGCCACCATCCGCCGGGGCCGGTTCCCCGGCGCCGAGCCGCTGGTCGGAGACTCGATCCAGGTGGGAGGGAACATCGATCACCTGCCTTTGCTCCTTCCCTACTTCCTCCTCACCCGGCTTCCCGGCGAGGAGGACCTGTCCTATCTGCTCGTGCAGCCGTTCAACCCCCGCAACCGGCCCAACATGTCCTCGTTCCTCGTGGCGGACGCCCCGACGGCCGAAACACCGTCGCGGCTGATCGACTTCCGGATGCCGCAGGGGACGCTCGTGGCCGGCACCGGCCAGGTCGGAGAGCGAATCCAGCAGGACGACGAGATCGCTGAGCAGTTCACCCTCTGGAGCCAGCAGGGCTCAGACGTCATCCGGGGTGACATCCTGGTGGTGCCCGTCGAAGAGTCGATCCTGTACGTGCAGCCGATCTACCTGCAGTCCCAACAGGCGGGTGGCTTCCCCGAGTTTCGCCGGGTGGTGGTCGTGTTCGGTGACCGGATCGAATGGGCTCCTACTCTCGACGGTGCGCTCGCCGAGATCTTCGACATCGAACTGCCGGATGACGAGCCGGTCGACCCAGAGCCGCCGGAATCAGAAGAGGGGGACGACGAAGGTTTGCCACCGTCGGTCCAGGACCTGCTCGACCAGGCGGCTGCCCGGCTCGAACAGGCCAACGAGGCGCTGCGCACTGGCGACTTGGGGCGCTATCAGGAACTGGTCGACGAGGCGGCTGAGTTGATCCGCCAGGCTCGTCAGGCGGGTGGCGTGGAGGCGATGGCCGCCCTCGCTCTCGAGTGATCACGGGTCGAGCTGCAGCGTCTCGTCTATCAGAGCTTCAGCGAAGCGATCGTCGTGAGTGACGATCACCAGTGCGCCTTCGTAGGAGGCCAGCGCATCCTCCAGGCGCTCGACCGACGGCAGGTCGAGGTGGTTGGTGGGCTCATCCAGGACCGTCACCCACACCCGACGGCCGAGTCCCAGCGCCAATGCCAGCTTGCGTGACTCGCCCGGGGAGGGCTCTGCCGACCCCAACACCCGGCTCGGGTCCATACCCAGCCGCGCCGCAACCGCCAGGACTTGTCCGAGCTCTTCTTTGGGCAAGCGACGCACCCCCTCGAGGAGCGCCCGGCGTGCGTCCTCGGACAGCTCTTGGGGCAGCCACAGGATCCGGTCCTGGGGAATGGGCGCGTTCTCGACGAGGCTGCGCAAGAGTGTGGTCTTGCCGGAGCCGTTGCGGCCTGCCACCCGTAGACGGGTGGTCCGCTGTACGTAGACCTCGACATGCGAACGGATCTCGACACCACCTGCGGTCAGCGGGCCAACGTGCTGGAGCAAGATCGGTCGGCGTGCGGCCTCCGCCTCTATTTCGATCGGACCGCCGCGCTCTTTCCTCACCGCCTGTTCACCCAATCGCTCCTCGAGACGAGCGAGGCGGCCCGCTTCGGTGGCGGCGATCCGGCTATGGGCCGTTGCACCGCTCTCCTGGCGGCCTTTGATCACGATGCTGCGGGCGTCCGGGTCGGACTTTCCCGCCTTCCGCCTTCGAGCCCTATCACGAGCCTGTCGTTCCTGGATCTCGCGCCGGCGACGCGCCAGCCGTTGAGCTGTGCGATCACGTTCGGCCTTCAGGCGTTCCCGCTCCTCGGCCAGTTCCTCGTGCTCTCGCCGACGCATCTCACGGGCCACCGAGTAGGGCGCGTCCCAGAGCTGGACCGAGCCGTGTTCCACCAGGATGGTATGGGTGGTGAGGCGGTCGAGGAGATCACGGTCGTGCGAAACGATCACGCCCACGCCCGGGAACCGTTCCAACTCGCGGACCAGGCTCTCACTTGCTTCCGAGTCGAGATGGTTGGTCGGCTCGTCGACACAGAGGATGTCGGGTCGAGCGGCCAGTGCGCTGGCCAACTGCCAACGGCGACGCTCTCCCGGAGACAGTGTGTCCCAGCGTCCGAGATCGACCGGTTCTAGGTCGAGCCGCGCCCGGAGGGCGGCGTCGGCTGCCTCCCACGATTCCGCCCATTCGGCAATGGCCGGATCCAGGCGATCGACCACCTGTGGGCACCATCCCACCACCGCGTCGCCCGGATCGAGGATGACACTGCCCGAGTCGGGGGCCAGTTGCCCGCGGATCAAATGGAGGAGGGTGGTCTTGCCCGCTCCGTTCTCACCGACGAGACCGTGCCAGCCGGAACCCAGCGACAGGTCGACGTTCGAGAGGATGGAAATGGCAGACGTATAGGAAAAGGAAACGGATTCGAGATGCACTGCAGGCACGGTGGACTCCCTTTGGAGAGAGAAAAACGGTCTTGGTTGTCACCGTGTGCGGCGCAAAGCTCTCCCTGGGTCGTTCCTCCCACGCTAACCACATCCTCGCTCGACCGAGAGGGAATTGCCCCGGTCGAAGGCACGTTGTCGCGGACGCTTCTGACGGAAACTCGGAACTTGTCACACCCTTCGTGCATCTT
Source organism: Acidimicrobiia bacterium (assembly GCA_035304485.1). Lineage (GTDB taxonomy): Bacteria > Actinomycetota > Acidimicrobiia > Spongiisociales > ZC4RG35 > ZC4RG17. The sequence goes on from DATGPZ010000183.1 coordinate 19,372, forward strand.
GTTGGTATGGAAAGCATCCTCACACTCGTCGTGACCGTCTCGGCGGTCGTGGCAGGGCTGGTCCTGGTGGCCGTCGGTGCCTTTTCGGTGCTGGCCATCCTCTGGGACGACCTGCTGGAAGACGACGCCGCCGCTGTCGCCGAGACCCCCCTCTGCCGCACCGCCTGAGCCGTCCGCCCACAACCTCCCGCCCGGGACTAGCTTGGGTTGCTCAGGAGAGAATGGAGGTTGGTCATGATTCGCATCGCCATCAACGGCTTCGGCCGCATAGGACGGTGCTCGTTCAAACAATTCCTCGACGACGACCGGTTCGAGGTCGTCGGTATCAACGATCTGTCCGACCTCGAGGAGCTCGCTTACCTGCTGAAGTACGACTCGGTCCACGGGTGGTATCCCCGCAAGGTCTCGACCGAGGGCGACACTCTGATCGTCGATGGGAACAAGATCCCGTTCCATCAACAGCGAAACCCGGCCGATCTGCCTTGGGATGACCTGGGTGTCGACGTGGTCGTCGAGTCCAGTGGCGCGATGCGCTCTCGAGAGGACGCGGCAGGCCACCTCGAGGCGGGCGCCAAGCGGGTCGTGATCTCGGCTCCATCGGACACGGCCGACGCCACCTTCGTGTGCGGTGTCAACGAAGACACCTACGACCCAGAGAAGCATTTCGTCGTCTCGAATGCCTCGTGCACCACGAACTGCCTCGCTCCGGTGGCGAAAGTGCTCAGCGACTCGTTCGGGGTCCAGCACCTCATGATGTCGACCATCCACGCCTACACCTCCAGCCAGGCGCTGATGGACACTCCGGTCCGGAAGCGTCGACGGGGGAGAGCGGCGGCCCTCTCGATCATCCCGACCACCACCGGAGCCGCCAAGGCGACGGGTGTGGTGATCCCCGAGCTGCAAGGCAAGATGGACGGGATGGCTTTCCGGGTCCCGGTCGAGGACGGGTCGGTCACCGACATCACCGCGGTTCTGGAACGAGAGGTGACCGTCGACGAGGTCCATGGGGCCCTGGCCGAGGCGGCCGACGGCCGGATGAAGGGAATCCTTCGGCTCACCGAAGAAGAACTGGTCTCCCGCGACATCATCGGCGATCCCCACTCGTCGATCGTGGACACCCAGTCGACGATGCTTCTCAACGGGAATGTGGTGAAGATCGTCTCCTGGTACGACAACGAATGGGGCTACTCGGCCCGGATGGTCGACATCTGCGCCGTGGTCCACACGGACTGATCACACCTCACCACGTCAGACAGTGAGGCGGTCCGGAGTGTCCGGGCCGCCTCATTGTCTGTGGGGAATATCCCTGTCGGGACGGCGGTTGGTCAGGTTGACACATCAACCAATAGCGGCAAGCGAGGAGAAATGCAGTTCGGAGTCTTCAGCGTCGGGGATGTGACCCCCGACCCCACCACCGGTCGGGCCCCTTCCGAGCACGAACGGATCAGGGCGATGGTGGAGATCGCAATCATGGCCGAAGAGGTCGGTCTCGACGTGTTCGCCACCGGCGAGCACCACAACCCGCCGTTCGTCCCATCGTCGCCCACCACGACCCTCGCCTACATCGCCGCCCGCACCGAACGGTTGATCCTCTCCACGGCCACGACCCTGATCACCACCAACGATCCGGTGAAGATCGCCGAGGACTACGCCACCCTCCAGCACCTGGCAGACGGTCGGGTAGATCTCATGTTGGGACGTGGCAACACCGGTCCGGTGTATCCCTGGTTCGGAAAGGACATCCGGGATGGGATCCCACTGGCGATCGAGAACTACCACCTCCTGCATCGACTGTGGCGGGAGGACGTCGTCGACTGGGAGGGTCGCTTCCGCACGCCGCTGCAAGGTTTCACTTCCACGCCTCGCCCTCTAGACGGGGTGCCGCCGTTCGTCTGGCACGGTTCCATCCGCAGTCCCGAGATCGCCGAGCAGGCGGCCTATTACGGGGACGGCTTCTTCGCCAATCACATCTTCTGGCCGAAGG
>DATGPZ010000184.1:0-2466 GCA_035304485.1 Acidimicrobiia bacterium
GCCCGCGCCGCCGTGGACACGAGAAAACCCGGCCACTGAACGTGAACCGGGTGGTGTGTCCGCCCAGGATACTCCACCGGCCTCAGCCCACCAGGGCATCATCCGCCGAATCCTCAACGCACGAAAGGCAAGCACATGACCGAATACGACTCGACCGCCGACACCCTCAAGCACTCCCGCCGCGTCGGCGAACTCATCGGCCAAGCCATCAAAGAGCTCATCGACGTCGATGGTGGGAGGCGCCGTCCCGAGCAGGGGCACATCGTCAACAGCGCGAGATTCAAAGCGGCCCTTGAAGAGTTCCGGCGCAAGTACGAACGAGGAGAGCTAGACGTGTAACCGAATATTCACTGTCCGAACACATAAACCCCGGGAAAACCGACACCACACCCCCTCCACCCACGATCCCGATGGAGGAACCATGACCGAGCGAATCTGCCGCCTCGACCACGTCTACGGCTACGAACCCACACCCTTCGAGCAACCATTCGTGCACCACGCCTGCCGAGGACGCCTCGCCCGCGACCTCGTCTCCATCTCCGACGAATGGCTCGCCCTCGACGCCACACCCGGGGGTGGACGGACAGAGCGCGTCTCCGGCACCCACGAAGCCCCGCTCGGCGTCCGGGCATCGGTCCTGGACCAGATGCTCCCCGCCTGGAACGCCGAGGAACCGATCCGCGCGAACATCCAAGACCAGATCGGCGACGCACCCGCCTCCGTCGTGCTCGACCTCATCGCCTCAGAGTGGCTCGAAGCCCGCCGGCGGGACGGCCACCGCGAGAGGCGCCCGCTCCCGACCGTCGCCAACCTCACTTCATGGCTCCGCGACCGCCTCGACTGGGCATGCTCACACCTCCCCGACTCGATCGACTCCCACGCCGACGAGATCCGCCGCCTCGCCGGACGCCTCAAAGCCCTGAACGGCAACACCCGCGCGAAGACCGAGCCGATCCCGGCCGAGCCGTGCAAACACTGCGGGCACATCGCCCTCGTGAGGATCGACGGCCGCGTCATGTGCACCAACTGCTCCACCTACTCCGGGCAGTGGGTGGACGCGATCGCCGGAGCCATCACCAAACTCACCGACCAAGCCGCGTGACCAGCAGAAAGGTACAATGAGACATGACCGAGCACAACGAGGAGTTCCCGTTCACCACTCCCGAAGGCTCCGACGCACGGATGTTCATCCAGTGGAAGGGCACGAAGGTGTGCCTCGATTTCCACTGCGAGTGCGGCGCCCACGTCCACGGCGACGGCGCCTTCGCCTACAACGTCGAATGCGGCGCGTGCGGGGCGTTCTACGAAATGGGCACACAGGTCATCGCCAAGCGCATCGAGGAACCCGATGGGGCCTGCCTCTATCTCTTCCACGACGAGCCTGACAACACGCCGCCCGAGACCGTGACCCTCCCGGGTGGGCAGGTTGGGACCGTGCTCAACACCGACTGGCGGCCCGAGCTCTCTACCGGGACCGTGATCTTCACCGACAGCATCGAGGAGCAGCCGTGACCGTCTCCATCACCGAGTTCGCGCGGATACTCTGGCAGACCGCCCGCGACGTCCCCCAATTCGTCCTGACCCGCGCCACCGAACTCATCGAACGCCAACGCCAACGCGACGCCCTCGACGCCACAGTCGGCGAAGACGACGCGGTCCTCTGGCTCTACGCCACCGGCGGCGACGCGCAAGCCGCACTGAACCTCATCCATGCCGGGTATGACCTTGAGACCGAAGAGCTGATGGCCACCGAGCCGGGCTGGTACGACCGTGAAGAGCAGAGACATCTACAGTTCGCGCATCTCCGCACTCATGGGGAGTGGTTCCGACTCGAAGGCGAGCTACGCGAACACATAGATGAACTGAAGTCACAAGCAGCGCGGGTTGACAAACCGTCTACCTCGTGAAACACTAGAACCCATCTAAACTCTACCCAAAAACAGTCAAGCCCCTGCCACGCGCAGGGGCTTTCCTCATACCCGCAAGGGGGCCGACATGGGCGATGAAGACGAAGACCTCGTGCCGTGCCCCATCACCATCTCCGACGCCGCCCCCTACCTCGGCAGACCACGCACCACCGTCGCCTCCTGGGCACGCAGGGGCTGGTACGACCGCGACGGCAACCACCAGACCATCAAACCCGTCGACCACAAGGGCCGCCACAACGCCGCCCGCTACTGGCTCCGGGACCTCCAACGCGCCGAGTACGACACGCGCGAATCAGAATGGTCACAACGAACCGAACTCGCCCCGGCCTAACTTCGTTGCCCGATACCGGTAATGCGAATGGTTCGGCGCATCCGCGATCTCCTCCTCAGTCGCCAACCGCCTGACCCACTTCATGTGCCCTTCCCAATCACCTCGACCGAACCCGACCACCACAGCCGGATACCACAGGTTCCCGCCAGCAGGTACGAACACCCGGTCGCCGATCTCCGGGGCCTTCTCGATCGGCCACCGGAACGC
>DATGPZ010000185.1:0-16101 GCA_035304485.1 Acidimicrobiia bacterium
TGGATCGGCTACCGACAGTTCTGCCGCCAGTTCCTCTACCCGCTCATGCTGCGGGCGTGGTGCGGCGTTCCCTTCCAGCCGTGGCTGCGAGGCGACCCGGAGGGCCCCACCGCCGCCCAGATGTGGAACCTGTTGCCGGCGCGTCGCAAGGTGTCGCCGGCAGCGATGCTCCATGTCGGCCTCCAGGCACGAGCCGAGAGGAGGATGTCAGGGCAGGCGGTCCGCCAGTCACTGGCCGACGCCGGGTTCTCGTCGGACTTGATCGTTGCCAACGTGAGAAAGCTCCGGTCGCTGGTCGATTCGCTCGAGGTGCCGGAAGGAGGCGGCGCGTGGGCCGGGTACGTCGAATGCGACCATGTCGCCCGCGACCGTGACTCCAAAGCCCAGTTCCTGAGCGAGGTGCTGGATCGGCTCGAGCCGTCGATCGTCCTCGACCTCGGTGCCAACGACGGATACTTCAGCCTCTTGGCCGCCCGGAAGGGGTCGACCGCCGTCGCCGTGGACGGCGACGAGACCGTCCTCGACCGGCTCTACTCGCGTCTGGAGCCGGGTACCCACCTCGTTCCCGTCGTGGCCGATCTGTCCAATCCGTCACCGTCTCAGGGGTGGGCGGGAGAGGAGAGACCGGCATTGTTCGAGCGGGCCAAGCCGGACGTGGTGATCGCCTACGGCCTCATCCACCATCTGATCTATACCGCATCGATCCCACCCGCCAAAGTGGTCGAGTGGCTGGCCTCTTTTGGCGCGCCGGTCGTCGTCGAGTTCGTCTCCCCCGAAGATCCCATGGTGGGGAAGCTGACGGCCAACAAGCGCCCCGAAGAGTTGCACGACGATCGGGATCGAGCCGGCTTCGAGCGACTGGCTCGTGACCATTTCACCGTGGCCGGCGAGCTCGAGTTGGCCGGAGGGACGCGAAGGCTGTATAGCCTGGAGCCATGAGAGAGCGCCTGGAGGGAATCGGGCGCATATCCCCGCTCTCGGTCTTCGCCTCCGTGGCGGGTATCGGTGCCTTCGCCCTCGGCCAGCCCCTGCTCGACCTCCTGGGCCGCAACCCGGAGTTCTTCGTCGCCCGCCGGTTTCCATCCCTCGACATCTTCCTCCTGGCGGTGTTGCTCGTTCTGGCGCCCGTGCTCCTCGCTCTGATCGTTCTCGGGGTTCGGCGTTTGAACCGTCTCGCCGGCGGCCTGACCCATCTCCTGGTCCTCGCCGTCCTGATGGCCGTGGCCACCGCGTCCGTCCTAGTTGCGTCCGGTGGTGCCGGGTGGCCGGCACCGGTGTTCGGCGCCGCGGCGGCAGTGGCGGGGGCCGTGCTGGCAGGGCTGTACGCACTGGTGCCGGTGGTACGCACCGGTCTGGATTTCTTGGGGCTGGCGCCGGCCATCGTCGCCGGCTGGTTCCTGGTGGCCACCCCCGCCGCAGACGTGGTGTTCGCCGCCCGGCCTGACGTCCCCGAGTCCGTCAGGATTGGCGACCCGTACCCGGTCGTCATGGTCGTGTTCGACGAGTTCCCCCTCACCTCGCTGATGCTCGGGGACGGCAGCCTGGACGCCGAGCATTTCCCGTCGTTCGCCCGTCTGGCGGCCGACGGGGTGTGGTATCGAAACGCGGTCGGTGTACGTCAGCAGACCGAGGAGGCCGTCCCGGCGATCCTCACTGGCCGGGAGATCGACGAGTCCACCATCCCGATCGCGGCTCATCATCCGTACACGCTCTTCTCGCTCCTCTCGGCCACCTACGACGTCGAAGCAGTGGAAACGGTCACGGAGTTGTGCCCCGAGGAGGTGTGCGGCAACGTCTCCCGCCCTGTCGACCCCCCTGGGCGCCGGTGGTCTTCGATCGCCGGCGATCTGAGCGTCGTCTACGGCCACATAGTCCTGCCCGAAGACCTCTCGGACGGGTTGCCGCCGATCGACTTCGGCTGGGGCGGTTTCGTCCAGGCCGGGCCGGAGACCGAGGAGTTCGACATCATCGACCGTTTCCTGGACCAGGTGGCCGACGATCGCCGGCGGGACCTGACCAGGTTCCTCTCGACCTTCGATGGGCGCCACGAGGAGCCCCTTCTTCGTTTCGGCCATTTCCTCTATCCCCATCACCCGTGGGATCTGACCGGCGACGGGCGGGTGCACGGCGCTCCCCGCCCGCCCGGTCGCGACAGTGTCGGTTGGGGGACGGACGCGTTCCTGGTCGCCCAGGGATGGCAACGCCACCTCATCCAGGCCCAGTGGGCGGACACGATGCTCGGATCGGTGCTCGACCGGCTCGAAGAGGAGGAGATCTACGACGAAGCGATGATCGTGGTGGTCGCCGACCACGGGATCACCATCCGCCCCGGCGTGGAGCATCAGCGCACCGTGACCGAGGAGACGACCGGCACCATCGCCTTCGTCCCCTTGTTCGTCAAGTATCCGGGGGACATGGAGGGTCCGGCTCCGGGTACGATCGACGACGATCGGGCCGAGACCACCGACATCCTTCCGACGATCGCCGATGTGGTCGATGTGCCGATCCCCTGGCAGACCGTCGGGGTCTCATTGCTCGATGCGGAGTCGAGAAAAGCGCGGCAGGAGTCGGTGATGGTCGGCACGTCCGGGCCGATCTCGATCCCGGTCGACACGGATGCAGTCGACGAGGTCCTGGCGGAGAAGGAAACCTGGTTCCCCGGAGGTGATCCGTTCGCCCTGGTGCCGCCCGGGTGGGACGGTCTCTTGGGTCAGGCGGCCGACGGCGATGACCGCCAGGATGTAGTCGTGGTGGTGGACCAGGCCGAGGCGGTCGCCGGGTATCGACCCGGAAGTGAGCCGATTCCCGCCTATCTGTCCGGGAGTGTCACCGTCGAGGCCGGAGCCACAGGGGACGAAATCGTGGCGATAGCCATCGACGGCGAGGTCGTCGCCGTGACCCGCACCTTCCAGCCGGAAGGACAGTCGGCTCGCTGGGAGGCCATGGTCGACCCTTCCCTCCTCGATGCCAGTCCCCGTGCGGTGGAAGGCTGGCTCGTGATGGGATCGTCCACCAATCCGGCCTTCGCGAGGTAGGCGGAGACCGGTGATCGACCGCTGGATCTCACGGCACGATCCATCTCGCGTGTTTCTCCGCGGGCCCGACGGAACCCTGACCTACGGCGACATCGCCGACCTGGGAGCCGCGCCAGGAGTGTGCGTGCTGGAGCCGGGCAGAGAACTCGACACGGTCCGAGAGCTCATGACGGCGGGGCGGAACGGGCGGACTCTCGTCCTGGTCGACCCCAAGCTGGATCCGACCGAGAAGGCCCGGCGGCGCGAATCGGTTTCCCGGCTCGGGAGTCGGTCGGCATGCACCGTTCTGTTCACCTCCGGAACCACCGGCCCCGCCCGGGGCGTGCGGCTGACCGAGGGGAACTGGGAGGCGGCCGTGCGGGCGTCGGCCGAGTTCCTCGACCACCGGCCCGAGGACGTGTGGTTGGCGGCGATGCCTCTCCACCACGTGGGAGGGCTGTCGATCCTGTATCGCTCGGCGTATGTCGGAGCCGCGGTCCGCTGGCTACCGACGTTCGACACTCGAGCGGTGGCCGGCGCCCTGCGGGAGGACGTCACCCTGGCGTCTCTGGTCCCGACGATGCTGCGCCGAATTCTCGACCACGACGATCACCGATACCAGGGCCTGAAAGCGGTGCTGGTCGGGGGTGGGCCGATCCCCCCCGGCCTCCTCGAAGCCGCTCACGCCCGTGGCATCCCGGCCCTGCCCACCTATGGATCGACCGAGACCTGCGCCCAGGCGGCCACCCTGCCTCCCGGCTCTCCACCTCGCTACGCCGTCTTCCCCCTGCCCGGCGTCGACATTCGAGTCGGAGAAGACGGGCGGATCCGTGTCCGCGGTGCCCAGGTGTCGCCGGGCTACGTGGACGAAGACGATCGGTCGCCCGACGAGTGGTTCGTCACCTCCGATCTGGGTGTGCTCGACGACGATGGCGGGCTGCGCGTCCTGGGTCGGGCGGATCAGGTGATCCTGACGGGAGGCGAGAACGTCTACCCGGTCCGGGTCGAGATGACCATGGCGGGGCATCCGGACGTGACGGCAGCGGTGGTGGTGGGAGTGCCCGACTCCGAGTGGGGAGAGGTAGTGGTCGCCGCCTATGAGGGGCGGGTACAGCCCGATCCTCTGAGGGAGTGGCTGAAGACTCGGCTGGCGCCGCATGAGGTGCCCAAGCGTCTCGTGCAGTTCGACCGTCTGCCCGAGGCCGGAGGCGGCAAGCCGGACCGGGGGGCGATCAGGGCGGAGCTGGCCGCGGTCTTGCGCGGAGACCTCGCCTAGTTCACCATTCCGGGGGGCGGCGCAGGCGCTTCGTCTCACCCCGCTTGCGTTTCTCCTCCAGCCGCCTCCGCCGTGACGCCCTGGTCGGTCGGGTCGGTCGACGTACCCTCTCGGGCCGCATCGCCTCTTCCAGTCGCTCGACCATCCTCCGCCGGGCGACGGACCGGTTCCGCCATTGGGAGCGCGAGTCGGCCGCTACCACGGTCACCGTCGACCCCAACCGCTCCACGATGCGCGTCCGCTGGGGTTCGGGGATGGCCGTGGTCGAGGCGACGTCGAACCGCAACTCCACCGCCGTGTGGGACCGGTTGGCGTGCTGGCCGCCGGGACCACCCGAGGTCGTGAAGGACTCTTCCAGCTCGGACTCCGGAATCGTGAACCGACCGACCCGGAGCCCGTCCATCAGTCGTCGTAGTACTCGGTCCCGAGGTGGGTGATCAGCTCCTCGCCCATCATGTGCCGGAGGTTGTTCTTCAGCTTCTTCAGCTGGATGAACAGATCGTTCTCCGGGTACACCTCGGGGGCGTGCTGAGGGCTCTTGAAGTAGAACGACAACCACTCCTGGATCCCCTTGCGCCCGGCCCGCTGGGCCAGATCGAGGAAGAGGGCGAGGTCCAGGACGAGGGGAGCAGCCAGGATCGAGTCCCGGCAGAGGAAGTCGATCTTGATCTGCATCGGATAGCCGAGCCACCCGAAGATGTCGATGTTGTCCCACCCCTCCTTGTCGTCGCCCCGCGGCGGGTAGTAGTTGATCCGCACCTTGTGGTAGAGCTCCCCGTACAGCTCGGGATACAGCTCCGGCTGGAGGATCTGTTCCAGCACTCCCAGTTTGGAGACCTCCTTCGACCGGAAGGAGTCCGGGTCGTCGAGGACCTCGCCGTCCCGGTTGCCGAGGATGTTGGTCGAGAACCACCCCTTGACGCCCAGCATCCGCGCCTTGAGCCCAGGCGCCACGATCGTCTTGATGAGGGTCTGGCCGGTCTTGAAGTCCTTGCCCGCCACCGGGATGCCTCGTTGGTCGGCCAGTTCGAGCATCGCCGGGACGTCGACGGTGAGGTTGGGGGCGCCGTTGGCGAAGGCCACATCCGACTGGAGGGCGGCGTAGGCGTAGATCTGAGACGGGGCGATGTCGGGATGGGAGTCCTTCAGGCCCTGTTCGAACGAAGCCAGGTCTCGATGGACGTCCGACGGCTCCCGATAGGCCTCCGTCGATCCGCACCACACCATCACGACCCTCTCGAGTTCGTTGTCGGCCCGGAAGCGATCGATGTCGGCCATCAGCGCCTCGGCCTGATCCATCTTGGTGCCGACAGGCTCCTTGACATTGTCGACGTCGGGGAGGTTGCGCACCCAAGCGTGCTCGAACACGGCCGACATGGGCTGGATCAGTCGGAGCTCGTCGCCGATCGACTCGATGTGGTCGGGGTTGAGAACGCCCGCCTTCATGGCCGAGGTGTAGGCGTCATCCGAGTACGGATCCCAGCCACCGAAGACGAGGTCGTCGAGAGACGCCAGAGGTACGAATTCGCGGATGAGAGGGTTGCGGTCGTCGTCCCGTCGGCCCAAGCGGATGTGGCCCAGCTGGCTGAGTGAGCCGAAGGGCTCCGCCAGGCCCTTGCGAGCCGCCAGCACACCTGCGTAGAGGGTGGTGGCGACCGCCCCCATTCCGGGGGTCAGGATTCCCAGTCTTCCTCGAGCGGGAGCGATGTCGCTGGGTTGTGCCATGCCGGAGACCTCCTGGACCGAATGTTGCCTTGAACGATACGGCAGTGGCGCCGATCGCCGGAACTCGCCAGGCCGCAGCCCGAGGGTAGGGTGGCCGGGTGACCTTCGACGAGAGTGCTCTCGAGCCGTCGGTGGACATCGCCCTTCTGGCCGATGCCGTCCAGGCGAGCCAGGGGAAGTTGTTCGTCCTGGGAGGGGGGTGGGACGTGCTCACCGTCCGGTCACTTCCCGCCCGGCACCCGAGCATGGGAATCGGTCTGCGAGTGCGGGTGCCCTGGGGGTGGCGCGGCGAGCAGGTCCAGCTCGAGGTCGAGCTCCAGGACGAGGACGGCGGGTCGGTGCTGCCCGGAACGCTCAAGGCGCCGGTCCCGGTGCGGAGGCCCGAGCACCTGCCCGAGGGGCAGGATCTCACTGTCGTGCGGGCTCTCACCTTCACCAACGTCGTGTTCCGCAACGAAGGCGCCTACTCGTTCGTGATCTCCATCGACGGCGACGTCAAGGACCGCCTCCGGTTCATGGTCAGGCTGCGACCCAGGCCGACGTGATGCCATTGCCTATGTTTCCCCTCAACGCGGTGGTGTTCCCGCATTCGGCCGTCCCGCTGAGAGTGTTCGAGCCCCGATACCAGCACCTGCTCGACGACGTCCTCGCCGGTGACCGGACCTTCGGGACGGTGCTGATAGAGAGGGGCTCGGAGGTCGGGGGTGGAGACGTTCGATTCCCGATCGGAGCGGCAGTGAAGGTGGCGTCGGTCGGCCGGCTACCCGAGGCCGATCACCGCCAGATAGTCATCGCCGCCACCTCACGGATCCGGGTCCGGGAGTGGGTGGGCGAGAGTCCCTACCCGCACGCCCTCGTCGAGGACCTGCCCGACGAGGACGAGGACGTTCCGTCCGAACTGCTCGACGATGTCCGAGGTGGGATCCGGCGGGTGCTGGCTCTGGCGAGCGAGTTGGGCGCTGACATCTCGGGCATCACCGTCCAGGTGGCCGACGACCCGGTGACGGCCAGCTATCAGGCGGCCGCCTTGACTCCCGTCGGGGCCCTCGACTCCTACCAGCTGCTGTCGGCGCCCGGCCCGGCGAGCCGTCTCCGGATGTGCCGCGACATGCTGGCGGAGAGCGCCGATCAGCTTCGGGACCGTCTCGGTTCCTGAACGCTCGAAACCGCTCAGGTAATCGCTCTCGCCGCCCGATAGAGGTCTCGAAACCATCCTGTGGCCAGGGAGTGGGCTGCGGTGATGGACCTTGGTGAGGCCGGGTCGTGTGCCCGGCCTCACTGCGGTCCGATCTTGTGATGTCGTTCACAAGGGTCTAGGGTGCCCGACGGTCCTCCTCTGATTTTCCCCCTCCCAGGGAGTTCCCCCCTATGCGAAAGATCATCCTTGCTTTGTTCTTGGCCGTCATGGGCGCGCCGATGGCAGCCATCGCCAGCGAGCCCTTCCAGCTGACGTTTCCCCAGGAGGCGTCGGTGACCGAGTTCACCGACAGCTGGGGAGCTGCCCGGTCGGGCCATCGTCACCAAGGAAACGACCTGATGGCTCCGAAGATGACCGAGGTCTACGCCGCCGCCGACGGTGTGGTCAAGTGGATCCGTGACCGGGGCAGCGCCGGCCGGTACATCGTCATCGACCACGGTGAGGGCTGGGAGACCTGGTACATGCACCTCAACAACGACCATCCCGGTACAGACGACGGAGCGGCGCCGATGGACTTGGGCGTGGCAGTCGAAGAGGGAGACGAGGTGGAGGCCGGAGATCTCATCGGATGGGTGGGAGACTCGGGCAACGCCGAAGGATCATCCTCTCATACGCATTTCGAACTGCACCGGAACGGATCCCCCATCGATCCCCACGAGTATCTCATGGATGCGTATCGGCGTGCCATGGAACAGGTAGTACCGGTCAGCACCCTCTTCCCGGTCATCTAGCCGCCGGTCATCTAGCCGATCGGGTCGGCGGTCACTCCAACGAGGCGGCGGCGTCGAGGCGGAACACCTCCTCGACCAGGTCGGGGTCCGAACGATCCACCACCGTCACCTCCTGCACCGGGCAGGGGGGTGTTGCCTCTCCGCTCTCGGTCACCCAGATCACCCGCTGGATGCCGGCCGAGCCCACCGCTTTCGCCCAGGAATCCAGCACGGCTGCCCGATCGGAGGCGAAGGAGCGCAGACGGGAATCGGAGGCGGCGTCGGCCACCAGGATCGCCGAGAAGCAGTTGAGGCAGGCGCCCGCCAGATGCGAGTCGTCCGAGACGTCGCCCAAGGCGACCTTGGCTCCGGCCCGCTTCAGATCCTCGGCGACTCCGGGATCGGTGACGAAGGCCCGAACCTCGCGTCGAGGATCGAGGAAGCGATCGATTATCCGCCGGCCGATGTCGCTGTCGGCGCCCACCACCATCACGGGCATGGGGAGAAAGCTAGTGGTCGGCCGGATCGAGCGCGAAACGATATGGGAGCCAGGCGAACGACCCATAAGCCCCGCTCATGCATCTATGCGCATATGCGTATCGAGTGGGGTCGAAAGGGCAGTACACTCCCTGGCTCGGCCGCAACCCCCTGGAGCCCTATCTCGTGACTTTCCGACCGCCTCTCTACGACGCCCGGTTCGAGCACGACGCCTGTGGTGTCGGCTTCATAGCCAGCCGCGACGGTGCTGCGTCGCATCGCCTCACCCGTTTGGCGGTGGAGTGTCTGAGGCGGCTGGACCACCGTGGCGCCAAGGCGGCGGATGGCACCGGTGACGGTGCCGGGCTCCTCACTCAGTTACCGGATCGTCTGCTGAGGCGGGACCTGGCGGCGGCAGGTGTGGACGTCGGCGCCGTGGATTCCCTCGGTGTGGTGGTGACTTTCCTCCCGAGCGCTGCCGCCGACGAGCACCGGCGCCTGGTCGAGGAGTCGGTGGAGGCCGAGGCTGCGCGGGTCGTACATTGGCGCCACGTGCCGATCGATCCGTCGGTGCTGTCCCGGCGGGCGACCGAGTCCTTGCCTCTGATCGAGCAGGCGATAGTCGTCCCCGATGAGCGCATCGACGACGAAGCCTTCGAGCGCCTGCTCTTTCTCGCCCGCAAGCGGATCGAGCGCACCGTTGCCGACCCCGGTTTCTCGATTCCGTCGGCCTCCTGCCGGACGGTCGTATACAAGGGCCTCTTCACTGCCGCTGATATCGCCGCCTTCTACTGGGACCTGGCCGACCCCGACTTCGAGACCGCGTTCGCGATCTTCCACCAGCGGTACTCGACCAACACGTTCCCGTCGTGGCACATCGCCCAGCCGTTCCGGGCACTGGCCCACAACGGGGAGATCAACACCATCTCGTCCAATCGGTCCTGGACCCTGGCCCGCGAGAACGCCGCCATGGTTCCGGGTAGGCGGCCGACGGTGTGGGGGGACCGGATCCAGGACGTCCGTCCGTTCCTGCAACCCGGACAATCGGACTCCGGGAGCCTGGACAACCTCTTCGAACTGCTGATCCGGTCGGGTAGGGATCTGCCCCACGTCAAGGAGATCCTGATCCCGGCCGCCTGGGAGAACGTCGCCGACCTCAGCCCGGAGCTGCGGGCGTTCCACGAATACCAGGCCTTCTTGGCGGAGCCGTGGGACGGCCCGGCCGCCATCGCCGCCACCGACGGGGTGGACCTCCTGGCCGGTCTCGATCGCAACGGACTTCGCCCCGCTCGCTACGCCATAACTCCCGAGATCGTCCTCGTTTCCTCGGAGGCGGGGGTGTGCCCGGAGGAGGAGAGTCGTGCCGAGCGGACCGGCCAGCTCGGTCCCGGCGAGATGTTGCTCTTCGAGCGGAGGACCGGGCGGGTCCGTTTCTCCGACGAACTGCGGTCGGAGTTGGCGGCCCGGGCGCCGTACCAGGAATGGATCTCGACGGAGACCCTCTATGTCCAGCACCCGTTCGATCGGCTGGCCGATGACCGTTTCGACTCCGCAGCACTCTGCCGGTCGTTCGGCTACACCGCGGAGGAACGGAGACTGATCCTGGCCGAGATGGCGGAAGGAAAGACGCCGGTCGGCTCGATGGGCAACGACACCGCCCTGGCGGCGATGTCGGATCACCCCCGGCGCTCATCGCACTACTGCCATCAGCTCTTCGCCCAAGTCACCAACCCTCCGATCGATCCGATCCGGGAACAACTCGTGATGTCCCTGCGCACCTATCTGGGGTCTCGGGGCTCGTTGCTGGACGAGATATCGAGTGACGCTCATCTGATCGAGCTGTCGTCACCGATCATCTCCGATGCCGAGTTGGAGGCGATCGTCCTCTCGGGCGATGTGCGCTTCTTCTCCCACTGGATCGCTGCCACTTGGCCCGCCGCCGACGGTCCCGAAGGCATGGCACCGAGGATCCATGAGATCTGTGACGAGGCCGAGGAGGCAGTGCGGGCCGGTGCCACGATCGTGGTCCTCTCAGATCGAGAGATGGACGCCGACAACGCACCCATCCCGATGACGGTGATGGTCGGGGCCGTGCACCACCGCCTCATCGAGGCCGGCATCCGCATGCAGGCATCCATCGTCGTGGTGTCAGGCGAGCCGCGCGACTCGCATGATTTGGCGATGCTGATCGCCTCCGGGGCTTCGGCGGTCAACCCGTACCTCGCCATCGACCAGGTGCGGGCCCTGGCCGAGGAAGGCATCGTCGCTCTCGACCCGGTGGTCGCCCAGGAGAACTATCGGTCGGCTCTCCAGTCCGGCCTGCTCAAGGTCATGTCCAAGATGGGCATCTCGACGGTGTCCGCCTACCGGGGTTCGGAGCTGTTCGAGGTGATCGGCCTCGACAGCGAAGTCACCGATCTCGCCTTCCGCAACGCACCACGGCGCACAGGTGGCCTGAAACTGTCCGACCTGGCCGAGCGGGTGCTGCGGCTCCACTCCGATTATTCCGAGGGGGAGGAATTCGCAGGAGGTTTCTACAAGCAGCGCCGGGGCGGAACCCACCACGTGACCAGCCCGGGGATGGTGCTCGCCCTCCAGCGAGCGGTCCGCAGCGGCGAACAGTCCGACTGGGAGACGTATCTGAAGAAGATCGAGGATCGCCCTCCCATGCAATTGCGCGACCTGTTGCGGTTCGTCTCCCGCCGCCCCGTCCCGATCGAAGAGGTCGAGCCCGCCGAGCGAATCATGCGCCGGTTCGTCACGTCGGCGATGAGCATGGGGGCGCTGTCGGCCGAGACCCACGAAGCTCTCGCCGAGGCCATGAACCAGATCGGAGCTCTCTCCAACTCCGGGGAGGGTGGTGAGGCACCGGAGCGCTATGGCACTTCGAAGAACTCTGCCATCAAGCAGGTGGCTTCGGGTCGGTTCGGGGTGACACCCGGCTATCTCGTCTCGGCCGAGGAGTTGCAGATCAAGATGGCCCAGGGCTCGAAGCCGGGCGAGGGTGGCCAGCTCCCGGGCCACAAGGTGTCGGACGAGATCGCCCGGCTCCGCCACACCTTGCCCGGAGTAGGCCTGATCTCTCCGCCCCCGCATCACGACATCTACTCGATCGAAGACCTGGCGCAGCTGATCTTCGATCTCAAGGCCTTCAAGCCGACAGCCCGGGTGTCGGTGAAACTCGTCTCCGAACCGGGGGTTGGAACCGTGGCAGTTGGAGTCGCCAAAGCCTTGGCCGACGCCATCCTGATCTCGGGAGCGGACGGCGGAACCGGTGCCTCACCGCTCGAGTCGATCAAGCACGCCGGATCGCCGTGGGAGCTGGGGCTGGCGGAGGCCCACCAGGTGCTCGTGGCCAATGGTCTGCGCTCATCGGTCGCCCTCGAGACCGACGGTGGCTTGCGGACCGGTCGCGACGTCGTCGTTGCGGCGCTCCTGGGAGCCGAGCGATTCGGGTTCGGGACACTCCCATTGCTCGCCCTCGGCTGCAAGATGGTGCGCCAGTGCCATCTCAACACCTGCCCGGTCGGCATCGCGACCCAGCGGGAGGACTTGCGGGCCAAGTTCACCGGAGCTGCCGAACAGGTCGTGACCCTTTTCACCATGCTGGCCGAAGAGGTCAGGCAGCATCTCGCCGCCCTCGGGGCTCGGACGTTGGGAGAGATCATCGGCCGAGCCGACCTCCTGGAGCCAGCCGACCATCCGATGATGGAAGGCATGGCCGATCTCCTGGTCCGAGCCGAGGGCCGTCTCCAGCACCCCGGGTTCCGGCGACCGGCCATCTCCCGGCTCTCGCAGCGCCTCGTCGACGAAGCGAGAGACGCCATCGAGGCGGCTAGGCCGATCGAGTTGTCCTTCCCGGTGTCGAACGTCGACCGGACGGTCGGGGCCGGCCTGGCGGGTGCGATCGCCGTGAGGTACGGCGACGAGGGTCTGCCGGAGGGGACGGTTCGAGTGCGGCTCTCTGGAACGGCGGGCCAGAGTCTCGGTGCCTGGATGACGCGCGGCATCGATCTGCAGGTGGACGGCACGGCCAACGACTACGTCGGCAAAGGCATGGGGGGAGGACGGATCGTCATCCGCCCCCGAGCTACCGGCGACCACATCCCCCATGCCGGAGGGAACGCGGTCCTCTACGGCGCCACCGGCGGAGAGGCGTTCCTGGCCGGGTCGGTCGGGCAACGCTTCGCGGTTCGCAACTCCGGTGCCACCGCGGTGGTGGAGGGATGCTCCGATCACGGCTGCGAATACATGACCGGCGGGGTGGCTGTGATCCTCGGGCCGGTGGGGCGCAACTTCGCAGCCGGCATGACCGGCGGCGTGGCCTATGTCTGGGATCCCGACGGGACCTTCAACCGATTCGTGGCCGACACGTCACCTTCCACCCAGCGGCCGGTGGAGGTCGAGGAGATGGAGATCCGGGATCTCGTCTCGCGTCACCATCGACTCACCGGGTCGCCCGTCGCCGAGAGGATTCTGAGGGAATGGGACACCCAGAAACAGCGTTTCTGGGTGCTGAGGGCATCCCGTCCCACACGGCCGGTCAGGAAGCTGGAGCTGGCAGACACCCAGGGTGCACGAGGGTGGGGCTAAGGGCTAGATTCCACTATCGTGGTAGTGGAAACGCCTGACAACGCCTGGCGAGCCGCAGCATCTCCACCAGGTCAACGAGGAGTGATCAACGATGGCCACAGTCGATATCGACCTAGGCGCATACAAGCTCGGATGGCACGACTCCGAGGATGAATACGTGTTCAAGCCCCAGAAGGGGCTGAACGAGGACATCATCCGCCAAATGTCGGAGATGAAGGGCGAGCCACAGTGGATGCTCGACTTCAGGCTCAAGGCATACCAGCGTTTCCTGCGCAAGCCGATACCCCAGTGGGGTGGTGGCGGTGCCCTCGACACGATCGACTTCGACGACATCTATTACTACGTCAAGCCGACCGAGGAGCAGGCCAAGGACTGGGACATGGTTCCCGAGTCCATCAAGCAGACCTACGAGAAGCTGGGCATTCCCGAGGCCGAGCGAAAGTATCTGGCCGGAGTGACGGCCCAGTACGAGTCCGAGGTCGTCTACCACCGCAACCGCGAGGACCTCGAGCGTCAGGGTGTGCTGTTCATGGACATGGACAGTGCTCTGCGCGAACACCCCGACCTGGTGCGGGAGTACTTCGGAACTGTCATTCCGCCGAACGACAACAAGTTCGCTGCCCTCAACTCGGCGGTCTGGTCCGGCGGCTCCTTCATCTACGTGCCGCCCGGTGTCCGTGTCGAACAGCCCCTCCAGGCCTACTTCCGCATCAACTCCGAGAACATGGGCCAGTTCGAGCGGACGCTGATCATCGTCGATGAGGACGCCTACGTCCACTACGTCGAAGGGTGCTCGGCGCCGATCTACTCGACCGACTCGCTCCATGCCGCCGTCGTCGAGATCGTGGTCAAGGCAGGCGGGCGCTGCCGCTACACGACGATCCAGAACTGGTCGAACAACGTCTTCAACCTCGTCACCAAGCGGGCCGCTGCCTACCGCAATGCCACCATGGAATGGGTAGACGGCAACCTCGGCTCCCGCCTGACGATGAAGTACCCGGCTGTCTACCTGATGGAGCCGGGTGCCCATGGTGAGGTGCTGTCGATCGCCTTCGCCGGCGAGGGTCAGCATCAGGACGCCGGAGCCAAGATGGTCCACGCCGCGCCCAACACGACCTCGACCATCGTTTCGAAGTCGATCTCCAAGGGCGGCGGTCGGGCCGGCTATCGGGGACTGGTCAGGGTGGAGCCGGGTGCCGAGGATGCCAAGAGCTTCGTGCGCTGTGACGCTCTCATCCTCGACGAGGAGTCCCGCTCCGACACCTATCCCTACATGGAGATCGAGGAGAACGACGCCGAGATCGGTCACGAGGCCACGGTGTCCAAGGTGGGCGAGGAACAGCTCTTCTACCTGATGAGTCGTGGGCTCACCGAGGACGAAGCGACTTCGATGATCGTGGCCGGTTTCATCGAGCCCATCGTCAAGGAGCTTCCGATGGAGTATGCGGTGGAGATGAACCGTCTCATCGAGCTCAACATGGCCGAAGCCGGCGCCATCGGCTGACCGAGTTTCCCACCTGTTGACGTCGAGCTCGGCAACAACTGCGCAGTAGCGCTCTAGACCTATAGCGAAGTGCCCAACTCCGGGTTGAGTGTCGCCCGGGAGTTATCCGAATATGTGGTGGGCACTCAAGCGCTGGGGCGGCGCGCTGCGCTGCTGGGCAATTTCAGATCTGGGACCGGTCCGGCTGACCGGCTCGATGCTGATCCTCTCCGTCGCGACCATCTCCCTGCTGGGACACGGAACGGCGGCCGAGGCGGCGTCGCTGCCGACGGCGCCGGTGGATCGTCCCTTCGTCGACGACCCTCTGCATCTGGTCGCCTACCGGTCCATCACCTCTGCGTTCCACACCTCGGAGCAGACCTGGAAGGTCTACTCGTGCGACACACCGCTCACCGGCCGCGTGCCATCGGACACGGCCGCGGTCCAGGCCTGGTCCGCTCCCGTGACCTCCTGGATGGGCTGGGTATCCGAAGGCCGATATCGCCCCCGGTTCGTGGCTTCGGGCCGGATATCCGGGAAGTCCCGCCTCGACTGCGCCGCCATCGGTGCCGCTCGCCTCGCGGATGCCGAGCGTCGAGCCCGCACGGGCATCATCGTCCTCCACGACGAGTTCGCCGCCGACGAGGGCGGCGCCTATGGCCTCTCGGTGCCGGCCGCCTGGTCCCAGGCAGACGGAACGCTGGTCCTCGACCCTCGTGAGCGTCCACCGCGTGTGACTCTCACCGGTGGAGGCGTCGACGAGGAGTGGCGCTGGAGCCTGGTGGCCCACGAGATCGGCCACACGCTCGGGTGGAACCACGTCCCGTACCAGGATGGTTCTTCCTACGGAAACGCCAACGACATCATGAGCGGGATCCGCGGGGTGGGAACCGCCGCCTGGAACCGATATGCCGCCGGATGGATGGATCCGGGGTACGTCGAGATCCATCGCTACGGGAAGGTCACCTATCGACTGGGCGGTGTGGGAAGCGACAACACCCAGATGGTGGTGGTGCCCGGACCGGAAGTCGGGACGCTGTACACGGTCAGCGCCAGGGTGGTCGGCCCATACGACGGTGCCGATACCGCCGGAGTGGAAGTCCATCGCATCGACCAGACACTGCGGCCCGGACAGAGCGGCTGTGCCCGCCACGAAGGAGCCGGAGCCTGCTTCGGGACCGCCACCGCGATCGATGCGATCGTGCCCCCTGGCACGGTCGAGTACGAGCCGGCTTCTTGGCGGCCGGGCGACGTGGTGAAGGTCGGCTCCGTCACGGTCGAGGTGACTGCGGCAGACGCCAACGGATTCACCGTCGTCGTCGACGGCAAGGCCCCGCCGCTGTGGAAGGCCGACGCTGCTTCGATCGATCCGGCTTACGATCCGCCGACCCAACCGACCGATCCTCCCGAGGCCGATCCAGTGGCCCCGGCGTTGGATTCAGAGTCGGGCCCTTCCGGTCGATTCGTGGACGTTCCCTCCGATCATGTCCATGCGGAAGCCATCGAATGGCTGGCGGAAGAAGGGATCACCGCCGGCTGCAACCCGCCGGCCAACGACGAATTCTGTCCGGAAGGAGCCCTCACCCGCGGCCAGATGGCTGCCTTCCTGCTGCGAGCCTTGGATC
>DATGPZ010000186.1:0-34233 GCA_035304485.1 Acidimicrobiia bacterium
AAAGCCGACCAGCTCCCCCGAGACGCCGGACCCCTCCACCACCGCCAGGCTCTCGCCCTGGAGCAACTCTGCACTGGCGACGAAGAGCCATCGAAGGTTTCGATCACCGCGTTTCTGGATCTGGATGCCGCCCAAGGAACGGGCGGGGAGGCGGGCGGCGAGGTCGAGTTCGGACCCCGGATCGGACCCGACACCCTACAAGAACTGCTGTGTGAAGGAACCGTCCAGATCGTCGGTCTACAGAACGGCCGACCCGTCGTCACCAGCAACCGAACCACCAAGATCCCCCCAGCAGTCAGGGACTATGTCGCTTGGCGGGACGGGGCCTGTCGGGCACCCGGATGCACCTCCCGCCACCGCCTCCAACCCCACCACATAGTCCCCCACAGCCACGGCGGCTCCCACCACCCCGACAATCTGATCACCCTGTGCTGGTACCACCACCACATCGTCGTCCACCGCCGCGGATACCGAATCGAACAAGACCAACACGGCACAATCCGATTCGCCACCCCCACCGACAGCCGCGACCCACCACCCTGAAACCCCATCCCCCTCCGCCCGTTCCCTCGCCTCTGGACACGCTCGTCGCAGCCGACAAGACCTGGCATGAGGTTTCGTTCTTCGGCGATCGAATTCGAATGCATACACTGAGATCCCGTGCCGGTTCGGGACGCGAAGACCCGCCGACTGCCGACGACGTTGGCGGTCGTGTTTCTCCTCACGGCCTGCGCGCGTCTGCAGTCCCCTCCACCCACTGCCGCATCGGATGCCATGCCCACCGAGGTGGCGACCACGCCGGCGGCTGAAACCACGACGACGACCACTACGACTCTTCCGCCCACGACGACCACCACCCTTCCCGAGGAAGTCACCCCTGCGTCGTTGGTCGCCTCCGTCGTGCAGATCCGTGCCCTGGCCGGAGGTGAGGAGATCGCCTTCGGGTCGGGCACGGTGATCTCCCGAGACGGTCTCATCCTGACGAATGCCCATGTCGCCGATCCCGACGACCTCTCCATCGATGGTCTCGTCGTAGCGACTACCACCGCCGCTCAGACTCCTCCCCAGCCGGCCTGGGAGGCCGAACTCGTCGCCTCCGATCACGTGCTGGACCTGGCAGTGGTCCGAATCACCACCGACTTCGAGGGCCAGGCGTATCCCACCGGGCACATTCCGCCGCTCGAGGTGGGCGATTCGGACTCGGTTGCGATCGGCGACGACCTCTATATCCTCGGCTATCCGGCCATCGGGGGCGACACGATCACGTTCACCCGGGGCCTCGTGTCGGGGTTCACCGGCGACTCGCAACTGGGAGAGCGGGCCTGGATCAAGACCGACGCCACCATCGCCGGAGGCAACTCGGGAGGTCTGGCGGCCAATGTCGCCGGGGAACTGATCGGGGTTCCGACGCTCCTCGGAGCGGACGACGTCGACCTGGTGGACTGCCGACCAGTCAGAGACACCAACCGTGACGGGGTGGTCGACGACAACGACGACTGCGTCCCGCTCGGCGGCTTCTTGAATGGTTTGCGGCCGGCCAATCTGGCCGCCGACTTGATAGCGGCGGCGGAGACCGGGGTCGTTTACCAGCCGATCGCCGATCCCGACTTGGAGATGGGCGACACGGTGGAACTGGACGTCGCTGATGTCTTCTACTCGACCCCCTTCTTCTCCGACTACGTACCGGAGCCGCCCCCCGACATCGACTCGATCTGGTTCGCATCCGGAGCCGAGTTGCTCTGTGCCTCCTGGATCTACGACGGGATGGTCGACGGCATCGAATGGGATGCCATCTGGGCTCTCGACGGCGAGATACGGCTCGACGACTCGTACTTCGGAGAGGTGTGGTCGGGTGGTCCCTCGGGCGAGATGTGGGTCTGCACCGCCACCTACGACGCCCTGCCGGAAGGCATTTGGGACCTGACGCTCAACGTCGGTGGAGAGTGGGTCGCGGGCTCGTTCACGGCCGTCGGGGACGCCTTTTATCCCTACGAGGTCTCGCTGACCAACCTGACGAACACCGATATCTGCTGGTTGTACATCACTCCGACGATCACTCCGTTCTTCGGGGCCTCCTGGACGAGCTCGGACGATCCGGTGACTCCTGGCGAGACCGTCTACGTCGACCTGCCACCGACCTCCTACGACGTCCTCGCAGACGACTGCAACGGCGAGACCATCCACGTCAGTTCGTTCGTCGTCGAGGCTGAAGCGGAAGTGTTGCTGGACTGAATCTGGGCGAGGCCCACTGGACGACCCCCTTCTATCGCTCACCTCCCTCCCGTACCTTCGGCGGCATGTTCGCCGAGACGAAGTCCGTCGCCATGGTGGGCGCCGAACCGCGCCCGGTTCGGGTCGAGGCCCATGTCGGCGGTGCCAAGGAGATGTTCAAGCTGACCGGCCTGCCCGACACCGCGGTCAGGGAAGCCAAGGAGAGGGTGCGGGCGGCGATCGCTTCATCGTCGATGCAGTTCCCGGTCCGTCGCATAACGGTCAACCTTTCCCCGGCGGATCTCCCGAAGGGTGGTGCCGACTACGACTTGCCTATCGCTCTGGGCGTGTTGGGGGCGGCGGGGACCATTCCCGAACGGCCGGTGGTGGCGCTCGGTGAGTTGGCCTTGGACGGGTCGGTCCGGGCAGGTCGCGGGTCACTGGGAGCGGCGATCGTCGCCGCTCGGCTCGGCGTACCGTGCCTGGTGGCCGACGAGGCCGCAGCCGAGGCCGCTTCCGTAGTCGGCGCCGCTGTCGTCCCGATCCGATCCCTGGCAGAGGCCGTGGCGTTCGTTTCTGGCAGCGAGCCGCGGCCGGTAGTGAGGCGTCCGCCTCGCAACGGGCACCACGGTGGCGACCTGGCCGAAGTACGGGGCCATCCTCTTGCCCGTCGTGCTCTGGAGGTGGCTGCAGCCGGTGGCCATCACCTCTTCATGCACGGCCCTCCGGGGTCCGGCAAGACCATGTTGGCGAAACGACTCCCTGGAATCCTCCCGCCGCTCAGCGACGACGAGGCTCTGGTGGCGGCCTGCGTTTGGGCGGCGGGAGGACGCAGGAGGGGAGTCGATCACACGCCGCCCTTCAGGGCCCCACATCACACGGCCAGTCTGGCGGCTCTCATCGGGGGTGGCACAGGGACGATCGTTCCGGGTGAGGTGTCGTTGGCGGCCCACGGGGTGTTGTTCCTCGACGAGTTGGGAGAGTTCCCGGCCCGGACGCTGGACGCACTCCGTCAGCCGCTCGAGGACGGGACGGTGAACCTCGCCCGGAGGGGCATGTCTGTCGAGCTGCCGTCGAACGTCCAGCTGGTGGCGGCCTCCAACCCGTGCCCATGCGGCTATGCCGGAGACAGGCTTCAGTCGTGTCGCTGCCGACCCGGAGATCTCGAGAAATACCGTCGACGCATCTCGGGCCCGCTGTTGGATCGCTTCGATCTGAGGGTGGCCGTGAGAAGGCTCCGCTCCGATGAATTGCAGGGACCTCCGGGAGAGCGATCGGAGGTGGTGGCCGAGAGGGTGGCGGCCGCTCGCAAGATCCAGAGCGACCGCGGCCATCTCAATCGGGACCTGGAGCGGGCGGCGCTCGATGAGCTCCCGATGACCGACGAAGCCACTCAGCTGTTGGCGGCCGCCGTCGAGCGGTCCGCCCTCACTGCCCGCGGATACGACAGGATCCGGCGAGTCGCCCGTACTCTCGCCGACCTCGAAGGCGCGGCGGCGGTCGATGATGGCCATGTTGCCGAGGCCCTCGCCCTGCGTGGTTCGTGGTGACAGACATCCGGCGAGTACGACGAGGCGAAGACGGCTATCCCGAAGTCTTGGGGTCGATTGCCGATCCGCCCGAGGCGCTGTGGGTCAGAGGTGCCATCCCTGGAGGTGTCGGTGTGGCGATCGTAGGCACTCGACGGGCGACCCGATACGGCCTGGGCTTGGCCCGCGAATTGGGTGCCGCCGTCGCCTCTCGGGGTTGGACCGTGGTGAGCGGTCTGGCACGGGGCATCGACGGAGCGGCCCACAGAGGATGCGTCGAGGCGAAGGGCGTCGGTGTGGCGGTTCTCGGGTCGGGGGTGGACGTTTGGTACCCGAAGGAGCACGAGGAGCTGGGGGAGTCGCTGATCGACCGCGGAGGAGCGGTGATCTCGGAGTATCCACCTGGCACCGGCCCGGAACCATGGAGGTTTCCGGCTCGCAATCGACTGATCTCGGGGTTGTCCGCGGTGGTCGTGGTCGTCGAAGCCGCCGACAAGGGTGGTGCCCTGATCACGGCTCGCCTCGCCGCCGAGCAGGGGAGGGAGGTGTTCGCGGTGCCGGGCGACGTCCAACGCCGGACCTCGGTGGGTACCAATCTCCTCATCCGTGATGGTGCCTTGCCGATCCTGGGCGCTGACGATCTGATAGAGGCGCTGACTCTTGTGATGGGGCCGCCACCGATCGATGCGGTAGGTGGCGGCGGCACGGATCTCGCGCTCGAGATTCCACCCGGAGGTGCCACGATCGAGGAGGTGGTCGAACTCAACGGGGGAGATGCCGTCCGGGTCCTGCCGCTGCTCGGGCGTCTGGAGGCCGAAGGTCGGTTGCGCATCGAAGCCGACGAAGTACGGCTGAACTGACGACACAGCCCGGCGACGGTTGACGCTCGGCTCTGCAGTGGATCGAATGACCCAGACGCAAAGACGGACAGGCGCCGGGTCCCGCCCTACACTCGGCAACGTAGTGGCAGCCGGTGAATCCCAATGACCGATCGGTTGGAAAGCCAATCGCTTTCCGACATCGACGACCTGTGGCAGAAGTTCAAGGCCACGGGCGATCCATCGGTGCGCGAGAGCCTGATCCTCCACTATTCGCCCCTGGTCAAGTTCGTGGCGGGCAGAGTGGCTGCCGGCCTCCCGCGCTCGGTCGACCAGAACGACCTCGCCTCGTATGGGATCTTCGGTCTGATCGACGCCATCGACAAGTTCGAACCGGAGCGGGGCTTCAAGTTCGAGACCTACGCCATCAATCGGATCAAGGGAGCGATCCTCGACGAACTGAGGTCGCTGGACTGGGTGCCGCGGTCGGTTCGGTCCAAGGCGCGGGAGATCGAGCGCTCGATCGGTGAGCTCGAGCATCGGCTGCAACGAAGCCCGACCGACGAGGAACTGGCCGAGCACATGGGAGTGGATGTCGAGAGTGTCCAGGACGATCTGGCGGAGATCTCCCAGTTGGGGATCGCCGCTCTCGACCAGACGGTGGGCTCGGGTGATGCCGCCATAACGCTGAAGGACCTAGTCACCGACTCGAGCGGCACGTCGCCCGAAGCGGCGTTCCAGGCCGAGGAGACACGCCGGCTGCTGGTCGACTCGATAAATCGGCTTCCGGAGCGGGAGCGCCTGGTGGTGACCCTCTACTACTACGAGGGTCTGACCTTGGCCGAGATCGGTGGAGTCCTGGGAGTCACCGAGTCCCGGGTGTGCCAGATCCACGCCAAGACGGTGATGTCGCTCCGCAACCGGCTGGCGGAGCCTCCGATTCTCTAGAGACCCGGTTCGCCGGGTAACATCGCCGACGATCAAACACGTTCGTTTGCCCTGCCTGGTGCAGCCACGGCTGATGACAGGGCACCTCCACGAGGGGCGATCTGCCGACGAGCGGAAGCGAGTAACCAGGAAAGGAAAGGCCCATGAGTGCTGTGACGATGAAGCAGCTCCTCGAGGCCGGAGTGCATTTCGGACACCAGACCCGTCGCTGGAACCCGAAGATGAAGCCGTACATCTACGGCGAGCGCAACGGCATCCACATCATCGACCTGCGTCAAACCCTCGAGCAGATCGAGTCCGCTACCGAGTTCGTGAAGAACCTCGCCTCCGAAGGGGGGACGGTCCTGTTCGTCGGGACCAAGAAGCAGGCTCAGGCCCCGATCAGGGAGAACGCCGAGAAGGTCGACAGCCCCTATGTCACCTACCGGTGGTTGGGTGGAATGCTGACCAACTTCAGCACCATCCAGAAGCGGATCTACTACCTCAAAGAGCTCCGTCAGATGGAGGAGACGAAGGAGATCGAAGCCCTCCCCAAGAAGGAACGCCTCCGGCTGCGGCGCGAGCGCGACAAGCTGGAGCTCAACCTGGGTGGCGTGTCCGAGATGACCCGTCTGCCGAACGCGCTCTTCGTGGTCGACGTGAACCAAGAGAAGACGGCCGTCAGCGAGGCGTCTCGCCTCGGCATCCCCGTCATCGCCTTGGTCGATTCGAACTGCGATCCCGACCTCATCGAATTCGTCATCCCCGGCAACGACGATGCCATCCGTTCCGCCGATCTGATCGCCGGAGCTATCGCCGAGGCCATCAGGGAGGGACGTGAGATCGCCTCCAAGCGCCGGGTGGTGAAAGCGGAAGGTGACGATCGAAAGGCGGAAGTGAATGCCTGAAATCACCGCCAAGGACATCCAACGTCTCCGTCAGGAGGCGGGGGTTGGAATGATGGACGCCAAGAAGGCGCTCACCGAAGCCGAAGGCGATTTCGACAAGGCTTTCGAGTTGCTCCGGGAGCGCGGCCTCGCCCAGGCCGCCAAGCGGGCGGATCGGGAAGCATCCGAAGGGACGATCGGCTCCTACCTGCACATCCAGAACGAACGTCCGGTGCTCGGCGTGTTGGTAGCCCTGGCCTGTGAGACCGACTTCGTGGCCAAGAGCGAGGAGTTCAAGCAGGCAGCCGACGACATCGCCTTGCACATCTCCTGGGCCAATCCCCGTTGGATCACTCGGGAAGACGTGGACCAGGAAGAGCTCGAGAAGGAAAAGGACCTGATCGCACGCCAGGCGGCGGCCGAAGGCAAGCCGGAGAACGTGATCCCCAAAATCGTCGAGGGCCGGATCGAGAAGTTCTATCAGGACAACGTCCTCGTCGACCAGGAGTTCGTGAACCCGGAGAAATTCGAGGGCACGGTGGGTGAATTGGTCACTCAACTGGCGGCGAAGATGGGGGAGAACATCAGCGTCCGCAAGTTCTCCCGGATCGCGGTCGGCGAAAGCAGCTGACATGGGCGAACCGGCCCGGCGGGTGCTCCTCAAGCTATCGGGCGAGGCCTTCGCCGATCCCGCCGTTGGGTACGGCATCGACCCGTTGACGGTGAAGCGGGTAGCCGAGGAGATCGCCGAGGCCCACGCCACCGGCGTGGAAGTGGCCATCGTGGTCGGCGGCGGCAACATCTTCCGCGGCGTCTCGCAGGCGGCCAAAGGGATGGACCCGGCGGCCGCCGACTACATGGGGATGCTGGCGACTGTCATCAACGCCCTGGCGTTGCGTGACGCTTTGGAGAAAGCGGGGTTGGAGACCCGGGTCCAGTCGGCCATCACGATGCAGCAGTTGGCCGAGCCGTACATCCGGCTCAAGGCGATCCGCCATCTCGAGAAGGGGCGGGTCGTCATCTTCGCCGCCGGCACCGGGAATCCGTTCTTCACGACCGACACCGCCGCCGCTCTGCGAGCAGTCGAGATCGGGGCTCAGGCCTTGCTCAAAGCGTCGAAGGTCGACGGCATCTACGATGCGGATCCAGCGAAGGATCCCTCGGCGAAACGGATCCCCGAGCTCACCTATCTGGAGTTCCTCTCCCGGGATCTCCGGGTGATGGACTCCACTGCCGTTACGATGTGCAAGGAACACGACGTCCCGATCGTCGTGTTCGACATGACCGAACCTGGGACCATCGTCCGGGCTGTGTTGGGCCAGGAGCCGATCGGGACCATCGTCCGCTGACGAGCTGGACGGCTCCAAGGGCGTCGTTCGCGAGGTTCGCAAGGAGGCACCGATGATCGAGGACTTGCTCACCGAAGCAGAGATGAAGATGGAACAAGCGGTGGAGCATGTCGCTTCCGAGTTCGCCACCGTCCGGACCGGGCGGGCCAACCCCCAGATCTTGAAGCGGATCACGGCCGACTACTACGGCCAGCCGACTCCTCTCCTCCAGCTCGCATCGGTTTCGGTTCCGGAACCCCGCCTTCTCGTAGTGACTCCCTTCGATCCGAACTCACTGAGCGATATCGAGCGCGCCATCGGCCAGTCCGACCTGGGGCTCAATCCCAACAGCGACGGCCAGGTGATCCGGATCGCCTTCCCACCCCTTACCGAAGAGAGAAGGCTCGAGCTGGTCAAGATGGTGCGGCACATGGCCGAGGACGGCCGAGTGGCAGTGCGGAACATCCGTCGAAACGCCAAGGGAGACATCGAGGCGCTCCACGGCGAGATATCGGACGACGACATCCGCCGGGCCGAGAAGGAGCTGCAGGATCTGACCGACAAATACGTCGGCCAGATCGACGCCCTGCTCGAGGAGAAGGAAGTCGAGTTGCGGGAAGTATGAGGTGAGTGAGGAACGTCCCCGATTTCGGCGGCCCTGGGAAGAGCCGTTGGAGTCGGCGTCGGAGGAAGGGTCTCCTTCCGAAGAATCAGCTTCGGAGGATCCGTCTGGCGAGGGTCCAGCCGATCAACGACCCGAGGGTTCGGATGACCGACCACCCGAGGTCGATCTGACCGACTGGGAGGAGATGGCCAAAGGCCCCTCCGCCCTCGACGACTTCTCTCAACACAGCTACGTCACCGCCACGACCGAGGAGTACAAGGGGCTGGCCGAGGAGATCGCCCGCCTGCGAGGCGCGGAATTCGAACGGCAGGCCGTGGTGGCCACCATGCCCGGGGTCGATACGGGCCTGGTCGGTTTCGAGGACGTCACGGGTAAGCGGGGTGTCACCGAAGAAGACGTCGAGGCGATGGAACAAGCCCGGGCTTCGGATCTCACCCTGCGGATCGGGACTGCCCTGGGTCTCGTCGCTCTCCTGCTCGGAAGCCTCTACCTGGGCGGGTGGTGGTTCACGAGCTTCCTCACCCTCGTGATGCTCATTTCGCTCGGAGAGCTCTATGCCACCCTGCGCAAGGCAGGCTATGCGCCACTCGCCCTGGTGGGCCTCGCCGGCGTCATCGCCATGCCGGTGCTCACCCACCGGGCGGGGATCTTCTCCATGGCCGGGGTGGTGGCGACGGCAACCGTGATCGTCGTCTTGGTCTACTCGCTGGTGACTCGCCGCTACCCGCTCGAGAACGCCTCGGTGACCCTCTTCGGGATGGTCTGGGTCGGCCTGCTGACCTTCGTCGTTCCCTTCGGGGGCTCGCCGCATCCGGTGGCGTACGTGCTCCTGGTCGGCCTGGTGACCGCCATGGTCGACGTCGGCTCCTACTTCATCGGCCGCGGGTTCGGCAGCCGGGCACTGGCACCGACCTTGTCTCCGAACAAGACGGTGGAGGGTTTCATCGGTGGTCTGGTGGCCGGTGTGCTGACCGCCGCTGTCCTCTCCACGTTCCCCGCCTACGAGGAGATCGGGTTCGTGGGCTCGCTGGTCTATGGAGCGCTCATCGGCGTGGTGGCGCCGGTCGGCGACCTGGCGGAATCCATGGTGAAACGGTCGCTCGGGGTCAAGGACATGGGGGCGGTCCTCCCCGGTCACGGCGGGATGTTGGACCGGATCGACAGTTTCCTCTTCACCGTTCCCGCCACCTTCATCTACCTGCTCGTGCGCGGCCTGCTCTGAAGGCATGACACCGCTCGTCGTGCTCGGCGCCACGGGCTCGGTCGGCCGTCAGGCGCTCGAGGTCGCCCGCTGGCTGGAGATGCCGGTGGTCGGTCTCGCGGCTCGCCGGGCGTCTTTGGACCTCGCCCGCCTGGCCGAGGAATTTCCCGAAGCCGACGTCGTCTCCGTGGAGCCTCCCTCGAATCCTGGCTTGCCCGGTCTCGATGGCCGGCTGCGGTGGGGTGAGGAAGAGGTCATCGGTCTGGCCGGTCGGAGCGGTTGTACCGTCCTCAATGGCATCGTGGGGGCGGCCGGTCTCCGGCCCACGCTGGCGGCGCTCACAGCCGGCAACCGAGTCGCACTAGCCAACAAGGAAAGCCTCGTCACGGGAGGCCCTCTCGTGATGGACGTGGCCGAGGAGAGCGGTGCCGAGTTGATCCCGGTCGACTCGGAGCACTCCGCTCTGTTCCAGTGTCTGGTCGGCGAGCATCCCGGCGATCTCGCCCGCCTGGTGTTGACGGCGTCCGGAGGCCCGTTCAGGGGCTTGTCCCGGGCCGACCTCCTCGGAGTGACGCCCTCCCAGGCGCTGGCCCATCCGACCTGGGAAATGGGCGGTCGCATCACGATCGATTCGGCGACCCTCATGAACAAGGGCCTAGAGGTCATCGAGGCCCATCACCTCTTCGGGATCGATTTCGACCGGATCCAGGTGGTCGTGCATCCCGGTTCGATCGTCCACTCCCTGGTGGAATTCGTCGACGGTTCGATCAAAGCTCAGCTCGGCCAACCCGACATGCGGGTCCCGATCCAGTACGCCTTCACCTATCCACGGCGCATGCCAGGAGCGAATCCGTCGTTGGAGCTGACCGACCTGAACCTCGAGTTCGGGGATGCGGATCGTGTCACCTTCCCTGCCCTGGACCTCGCCTATGACGTAGGTCGAATGGGTGGAACCGCTCCGGCCGCTATGAATGCTGCCGACGAAGTGGCGGTGGAATCGTTCCTGGAGGGTCGCCTCCCTTTCCTGGCGATCGTCGACGTCGTCGGTGCCACGGTCGAGGCCGTCGACCGGCTTCCCGGGGATTCGGTCGAGGAGATACTCTGGGTCGACGCCGAAGCCCGCCGGGTGGCGGCTTCCTTGGCTTCCGCTACGGCCAGTCCGTGAGTAGGTTGTGGTCATGATCGGCGCCGTCATCGGCATCCTGGCCATCGTCGTCTTCGTCACCGCGCACGAGGCGGGTCACTTCCTGGCGGCCAAGGCGACCGGCATGAAGGCGACCGAGTTCTTCTTCGGGTTCGGTCCCAAGCTGTGGTCCTTCCGGAGAGGCGAGACCGAATACGGGATCAAAGCGATTCCGGCCGGTGGCTACGTGCGGATCATCGGTATGAACCCCTTCGAGGAGGTCGCACCCGAGGACGTCGGGCGGACCTACCGGGAGAAGCCCTTCTGGAAGAAGTCGGTGGTCGTGCTCGCCGGGGTGGGAATGAATTTCCTCCTCGCGTTCGTGTTGTTCTTCGGGGTCGTCCTGTCGGTCGGAATCTCGGAGCCGGTTCCGGTCGTGGCCGATCTCGTCCAGACCAGCGGGGGCGAGCCGGTGGCGGCAGAGCGGGCCGGCCTCCAAGTCGGTGACCGCATCGTCGCGGTCGACGGGGTCGCCTACGACGAATGGCCGGACCTGGCCGCTTCGCTGGCCGCCCGGCCGGGCGAGGAAGTGACCCTGACCATCATCCGCGGCGATCGAGAGATGACCATTCCGGTGACTCTCGACGCGGTGCATCCCGAGACGGGCGAGCCGACCGGCTTCCTCGGGGTCTATGCGATGAACCGAGAGCGGTCGGTGGGCATCTTCGAAGGGCTCGGCCTGGCGGGTCGACAGGTCGGCGAGACGGTGGGACTCACGTTCCAGGCGCTGGGTCAACTCCTGCGACCTGAGTCGCTCCTGCGGTTGGCGGGAGTCTTCATCGGTGAGACCGACGTTCCCGACGAAGTGCGGGTGATCAGCCCGATCGGACTGGCCAACATCGGCACTCAGGTGGACACCATCGGGGTGGCCAACTACGTAGGTTTCCTGGCCTCGGTGAACGTGATCCTGGCCACCTTCAACGTGATTCCCCTCCTACCACTCGATGGGGGCCACTTCGCGGTGGCGCTGTGGCAGAAGGTCACCGGGCGGGAGCCGGACGTCCGCAAGTTGGTGCCGGTGGCGGTGGCCGTGGTAGTGCTGTTCACGTTCCTGGGGCTCGCGGGGATCATCCTCGACATCTTCAACCCGATCCGGTTCTGACGAATCACCTCGGGTCTTACCGCCATAGGTTCCAGCTCTCTACGATTGACCCTGTGATTCCTCGCAAGCTGACCCGCCAGATCGAGGTGGGTGACGTAGCCGTGGGTGGTGGCGCCCCGGTGTCCGTCCAATCGATGACGACCACCAAGACGGCCGATGTCGACGGAACCCTCGCTCAGGTCTACGCCCTCCGGGGTGCCGGCGCGGACATCGTGCGCATCACCTGCAACGACGTCGAGGCCGCCCAGGGACTGGCCGAGATCGTCCCGCGGTCTCCGGTGCCGATCGTGGCCGACATCCATTTCCAGTACAAGCTGGCGCTCGCCGCCATGGAGGCAGGTGTACATGGGCTGCGTCTGAATCCGGGCAACATTCGCAAGGAAGCACACATCAAGGCCGTCGCCCGGGAAGCAGGTGACCGGGGCATCCCGATTCGGGTGGGTGTCAACGCCGGATCGCTGGACAAGGACCTGCTGGCCGAATACGGGGGTCCAGTCCCGGAGGCACTCGTCCAGTCCGCCCTCAAGGAGATCGCTTACCTGGAGGACGTCGGGTTCTACGACATCAAGATCTCGGTCAAGCACTCGGACGTGCCGTCGATGGTCGAGTCGTACCGTCTTCTGTCCGAGCGGGTGGACTATCCCCTCCACCTCGGTGTGACCGAGGCCGGTCCTCCGCCCGGGGGCTTGATCAAGTCGGTCGCCGGGATCGGGACCCTGCTCCAGGAGGGGATCGGAGACACCATCCGCTTCTCGCTCACGGCCGATCCCGTCGAGGAGGCCAAGGCAGGCAGGCAACTCCTCGAGTATCTGGGGCTCCGGGCGAGGACCGGCCTCGACCTGATCGCCTGCCCTTCCTGTGGCCGCGCCGAGGTCGATGTGATCGAGGTGGCGACCCGCGCCCAGGAAGCATTGGAGGCCGAGAAGCTGCCCATCCAGGTGGCGGTCATGGGTTGCGTCGTGAACGGCCCCGGTGAGGCCCGTGAGGCCGACATCGGAATCGCCGCCGGACGAGGACGAGGGCATCTGTTCATCAAGGGTCAGGTCGTGCGGGTCGTCCCCGAAGAAGAGATGGTCGACGCCCTCCTGGACGAGGCTCGCAAGCTCGTGGCCGAAGGGGTCGAAGCACGTTTGGCGGCGGCCGACGCCAACGCCGACGAGCTGGCTCGCCAGGCACGCCAGCAATTGGTGGAGATCCAGGGCGACGCCAACCGTTCCGCAGAGCGCCGGGCGCAAGTCGCCCGGGTGGCGCAGGGCGGCTGACCTCACCAGCCGTTCGATTCACGTCCGTGAGTCGACGTTTTGACCCTCCCATCGGGGGGACGTACCGTCACAATCTGTGAATGTGGAGTTCACATTTGTGCATGAGTCAGGCACGTATGTCGAGGGGTAGCGGACGGTGAAGCTCACCTTCTGGAACGGGGTGGACACGGTCGGAGGAGTCCAGGTGCTCGCTTCCGGCGAGCGGGGCAGCCTCATCTTCGACCTGGGAGTCGTTCGCAACCCATACATCGCGCCCCGTCGGGCCCTGTTCAACGACTTCGTTAGGCCTCGCCCCGATTCGGTCCTGGCCGACTACCTTCGCGCCGGTATGGCGCCCCGTCTCGAGGGCCTCTTCGACTCCCGATACGGCGACGGCTCGACCGACCCGGCGGTGCTCTATTCGGCGCTCACCGCAGACCTTCCACTCGTCGGCACCGCGAGTGTCGGTCGTGTGGCCGTCTATGTCAGTCACCTGCACGACGACCACATGGCACTGCTGCCCTTCGTAGCGCCCGAGATTCCCGTATACATGAGTGAGACCGGTCGGTCTCTCCACCGGGCGATGACGGAGGCGGGGGAGTTGCAGCCGGTCGAGGCTCCAATCACGGGGATCGGGGTGAACGAGACTTTCGAAGTCGAGGATCTCGAAGTGGAGGTCGTCCCCATCGACCACGACATCATCGGCGCGGCAGGGATCATCGTCCGGTCGGGGCGGGCGACGATCGCCTACACCGGCGACTGGCGCCGGCATGGGACGTCGCCGCATGTCGTGGATGCGTTCGCCGATCGATGCCGGGAAGTGGGGGTGGATGCCCTGCTGACGGAAGCCTCGACCGCAGGTCCGAGCCCTCGCCCCTCGATCGGAGAAGGCGAGCTCGTGGAACGGCTCGACAAGCTGGTCACCGCGGCGACCGGAGGGCTCGTTTGGGTTTCGTTCTACCGCCGCCATCTGGAACGGGTCGCCGCCATCGCCGAAATCGCCCGAGGCGCCGGTCGGAAGCTGGCGGTGAGCGAGCGGACGGCAACTCTTCTCACCCACGTCGCCGAGGTGGGCCTACTGGGCTCGGATGTGCTGTCCGGGCTGGTGGTCTATGTGGGCCAGGCCCCGCCTTCGGTCCCCACCGTGACGGTCGGGGAGATCCAAGCGGCTCGGGACGAGTTCCTCCTGGAGATCGAGCCTTCCACCTGGCCGCTGCTCCTCGACGTCGGCGTGGAGGCAGATGACGTGTACGTGCACGTCAACGGGGCGCCTTTCGGGCGCACGGATCCGACCTGGCCCGTTCTCGAGACTTGGCTCGGTCAGCTCGGGATCTCCCACGAGGTGCTCGACTCCCATGGGCATGCCTCACCCGCCGACCTGGAGTGGTTGGCCGACAGGATCGAGCCTGGCTGTGTGATTCCGGTCCACACCAACCATCCGACCCATTTTCCCGGTGGACGCCATCGTGTCGTCCTCCCGCAACGTGGCGGCAAGATCGAGGTGGTTTCGTGATCGATAGATCGAGCCTGCTCAGCAGGACGACCGGCTCGTGCCGGTCAGAATGAAAGGAGAAACACATGACTAGGACCAGACCCAGGGCGATCCTCGGGCTGCTCGTCGCAATGCTCCTCGTGTTGTCGGCATGTGCAGATGACACCCAGGATGCGGCCCAGGATGCGACCTCCACGGTGGCGGACACCGCGGCGGAGACGACCGATACTTCGGCGCCCACCGACACCGAGGCCACCGAGGACACCGAGGCGCCGGATGAAACCGAGGGCACCGAGGCCGGTGAGGTCTCGGGCACGGTGGAGTTCTACACCTCGCAGCCCGACGCCGACTACGAGGCGCTGATCTCCGGGTTCAACGAGTTGTACCCGGACGTGACGGTGAACGTCTTCCGCTCCGGCACCGAAGAGGTGATGAGCCGCCTGCTGGCCGAGAACGAGGCCGGTGCCATCCAGGCCGACGTGCTGCTGGTCGCCGACGAGGTCAACCTGCTCACGCTCAAGGAGA
This sequence comes from Acidimicrobiia bacterium, assembly GCA_035304485.1. GTDB lineage: Bacteria > Actinomycetota > Acidimicrobiia > Spongiisociales > ZC4RG35 > ZC4RG17. Next base: position 15,070 of record DATGPZ010000186.1, read on the forward strand.
TGGGCCTGCTGGCGTCCTACGAGTCGCCCGAGCATGCGGCCATCCCGTCCGAGTTCGTGGACGAGGACTTCACGTTCACCGGGACGAAGCTGATCGACACCGCCATGGTCATCAACACCAACCTGGTCGAGGAGACCCCGACCTCGTGGTGGGACCTGGTGGAGAACGCCGACTCGGCGGTCATGCCGAGCCCGCAGTACTCGGGCGCAGCCGCCTACAACATGCAGGTGCTGACCCGCCAGCCCGACATCGGCTGGGAGTTCTACGAACAGCTGGCTGCCAACGGCATGACCGTGGTTCAGGGCAACGGCGGGGTCCTCGAAGGCGTCGCCACCGGCCAGTACACCCATGGGATGGTGGTGTCGTTCATCGTCGCCCGAGCCGCCGCCGACGGCTCACCGGTCGAGGTCGTCTACCCGGAGGAGGGGGTCCTCGGGATCACCGAGCCCGTCGCCATCTTGGAGGGGGCCCAGAACCGGGCTGCCGCCGAGGCGCTGGTCGACTACATCCTCTCCGAGGCGGGCCAGCAGCTGGCGGTGGAGCTGGGGTACACGCCCCTGCGGGAAGGCGTCGAACCGCCGGCTGGGCTCCCCACGGTGGACGAGCTGGATCTGATCCAGCCGGACGATCTCGGAGAACTGATCGAGACTCGTGAAGACGAGGTCCGGCGCTTCATCGAGTTGTTCGGCGAAGGCTGACCAAACTAGTCAGGAGGTGTCGGGGCGCCGGCCCCGACACCTCCCTCGCGTCTGGTGAGCGGATGCGCTCACGAGCGGCGGTGGCTATGACTGAGGGCAGATGAGCATCGATTTGGAACCGCGCCCCCGAGGGCAGGTGAGCGAGGTCCTGGAGGCCACTCCAGGGCCGCTGTCCTTCCTTCCTAGGGGGACCCTGCGTTGGGTGACGCTGATCGTCATCGCTTGGATCTTCTTCGTCCCGATCGTTCGGCTGGTGATCCTGAGCTTCTCCACCGATGTGTTCCCCACCGTCGCCAACTACGTCGAGGTGCTCAGTGAGAGCCGAACCTGGCGCACCATCCAGAACACGGCGGTGGTCAGCCTCATCGGGACTGTGATCTCGCTTCTGTTCGGTGCGGGCCTGGCCTGGCTGGTCGCCTACAGCGACATCCGCTGGAAAGGGCTGGTCCATGCCCTGGTGATGCTGCCGTTCATCCTCCCCGGGTATCTCTACACCATCGCCTGGGTCGAGTTCGTCAGCCCCGGATCGTGGCCTACTCGCCTGGTGGGCCTCCTTCCTGGCATCGAGATGACCGATGTGACCCTCTTCAGCCTGCCCGGTATCGCGTTCATCCTGGGGTTGCGACACATGCCGCTCGTGTACCTGCTGACGGTCGGCGTGCTGAGGGGGATTCCCCGTCAGCTGGAGCAGGCGGGTCGGGTGTCTGGAGCGGGCCCCCTCACGGTTTTTCGGCGGGTGACGCTGCCGATGGCACTGCCAGGCATCGTGGCGGGTGGTGTTCTCGCTTTTCTCTCCAACCTCGACAACTTCGGGATTCCGGCCGTCCTCGGCATTCCGGCGCGGATATCGGTCCTCTCCACTCTCATCTACGAAGAGGTGGTGTCGTTCGGCCCGGTCGCTTTCGCTCGGGCAGCCGTCCTCTCGGTGATCCTGGGAGTCCTGGCCCTGATCGGGGTGGGTATTCAGCAGCTCATCTTGCGCCGATCGAAGGTGTCCGACACCCGAACCGAGGATCGTCAGCCTCGCTTCTCCCTCCGCTGGGCTCGCTGGCCGGTCCAGGCGGTGCTACTCGCCGGCCTGGTGATACTGAGTGTTCTCCCGCTGATCTCCATGGCCATGAGCTCCGTTTCCTCGGCGTTGGGAGTACCGGTCACCTGGGACACCATCAGCTTCGAGAACTACCGCATCGCCATCCTCGACAACGAAGGGACGCTTCGTGCGCTCCGCAACAGCCTCCAGCTCGCGTTGGGAGTGGCGGTGATCGGGCTCGTGATCGCCACCGGTGTCGCCTATCAGCGGACCCGACGAGGCGGCTGGGCCGCCCAGCTGATGGATTCGGCCATCTCGTTGCCCTACGCCCTTCCCGGCCTGGTGATCGCCCTGGCGATGATCTTCGCCTGGCTGCAGCCGATCCCGGGCCTCGACTGGAATCCAGGCCTGTACGGAACGGCAGGGATCATCCTGATCGCCTACGTCGTCCGCTTCACCTACTACCAGCTACGGGCGATGGTCACCGGGTTCCTCCAGGTGGACCCGAAGATGGAAGAGGCGGCTCGGATATCGGGTGTGGGCCGGTTCCACACCTGGCGCCGGATCATGATCCCGCTTCTGCTTCCCGCAGTCGTGAGCGGCACCGCACTCGTGATATTCGTCGCCCTCACCGAGTTGACCGTGTCGTCGTTGTTGTGGTCGAGCGGGGCCGAGACCATCGGTGTGCGAGTGTATGGATTCCGGGCGGCGGGGTACTCCCGCTACGCCGCCGCCCTGTCGAGCACCATCGTGATCGGCCTCCTGGTCTCGATGGGCCTCCTCTCCCTGTTCACGCGCGTGTGGCGTCGGCGGACCCACACCCAGACGAGTATCGGTGATCGAGTATGAGCAGCGCAGAACTGATCGGTGTGACCAAACGATTCGGGAAGGTGACCGCCCTCGACGGCGTCTCCCTGACGGTCGAAAAGGGCGAATTCCTCTCGATCGTCGGCCCGTCCGGGTGTGGGAAGACGACGTTGCTGCGTCTGATCGCGGGATTCGAGCTGCCCACCGAAGGAACCGTGCGGGTGCGCGGGACCGATGTCAGCTCCCCTTCGTCGGCGGTTCCACCCGAGCATCGAGACATAGGGATGGTCTTCCAGACGTTCGCCCTCTGGCCACACATGAAGGTGGCCGACCAGATCCGCTTTCCGCTCGACCATCGCAAGCACCTCCCGGATGACGTGGCCGCGGACAAGGAGGGCAGAGTCACCGAAGTGCTGCGGCTGACGGGCCTCGAGGAGTATCGGGACCGTTACCCGAGTGAGCTGTCCGGTGGGCAGCAGCAGCGGGTGGGGTTGGCGCGCGCCATCGCCCCGAAGCCCAGCCTCCTCCTGATGGACGAGCCGCTCTCCGCTCTGGACGCCGAGCTCCGAGAAGAGCTCCGACGCGAGATCCAGACTCTCCATCAGGTCACCGAGGTAGCGATCGTCTACGTCACCCACGACCAGTCGGAGGCGCTGTCCATGTCGGACCGGGTGGTCGTCATGCGCAACGGGAGGATCGAGCAACTGGACACGCCCCAGAAGATCTACCGCCATCCCACGACCGAGTTCGTGGCCCGTTTCGTGGGCCGGGCGAACTTGATGCCCGGCAAGTGGGACGGAGACCGGTTCATCCCGGACGCGGGGGAGGGGCTCTCCTGGGAGTTCGGCGAAGTCGCCGAAGAGTTCCGGGAGAAGGGGATCTGTCCGATCCGGCCCGAGCAGCTCGAGATCGCCCGGACGGGCGACGGCATCCCAGGCACCGTTCGCAACTCTCTCTTCAACGGGAGAGAGCACCACTACACGGTCGAGGTGCCGGGCGCCGCCTTGCAGGTCTACATGTCTACGGGCCCGGAGTACGAGGTGGGTGACCAGGTGGTGGTGAATGCCCGGCGCGACGGCGTGCCTCAGTAGCCCCGTTTCATGATGCCGTCTGCGAGGGCGTCTGCGGCTTCGCCGAGTCGGAGGCCGACCACGTCGAGACGTCGGAGCAGTTCCCGGCGCTTGATGACCTCGGAAGTGATCTCGTTGTCCACTACTGAGGCCAAGCCCTCCTGGTACATGCGGCGTACCTGATTGGCCTCCTTGCGGGCACCCAGGACCATGTGACTGGCTTCCGGAGGCTCGTGGGCGAGAGCCGAAAGTGCCGCTTCCAACTCTTCGATCCCGGATCGGATGGCCTCAGCCACCGCGACGTGTGAGGGTGTGGCCGTCACCCCGTAGAGCGAGTATTCGCGAGCCAGGTCGCGGAGGTTGTCCAGGATGTCGTCGATCGAGCGGGAGACCCGAAACAGGTCCTCGCGGTCGATCGGCGTGGTCAGGGCCCGGCCGATCTCCGAGACGAGGCGAGCCCGAGCCTCGTCGCCCCGGTGCTCGATGTCGACCATCTTCTCGTACGCTTCCTCCCCAGGGAGTTTCCCTGCCAGCATCTCGGCCGCCAGGTCGGCGCCCTGGTGGGTGGCAGCGATCTGCTGGGCGAGATGCCCCATGAGGATGTCGTCAGACCCGCCCAACAGGTTCCTCACGAATCTACGCAAACGTCTCATCTCGAAACTCCCTCGTTTCGACCTCGCACGGCACCGGTCACCCGAGCGCCGCCACCAGGGCGGTGGTTGCGAACGCCAGCAGCCCAGAGCAGGGCAAGGTCAATCCCCACGCCCCGCCGAGTCGAGCGACGATGTTCCAGCGGACGCTGCGGGGACTGCGACGCGCAGCAGCACCCACCAATGCTCCCGCCGTGGATTGTGTGGTGCTGACGGGCGCTCCAACCGCGGCGGTGGTCAGGACTGCCGCCGCCGACGAGATTCCTGCCATTGCGGAGTCGTAGGGTCGCGTGGCGACCACCCCGCTGCCCATCGTCTGAGCCATTCGGCGGAGTGAGATCAGGATGCCGACCAGGAAGAGAGCGGCCACGCCTGCCATGGCCAGCGGGTTGGACGCGAAGCCGGCCGCGGTCACTCCCATCGCCACCGCTCCGACCGCAACGATCTTCTGTCCATCGTTGGCTCCGTACCCGAGACATTGCAGGACGAACCCGATCCGGTGCAGCGCCGCCACTGCCTGGTCTGCTCGCAGGCGACCTGGGGTGCGTAGCGGGATGGCGGCGAGGAGGAAGGCCAATCCGCCTCCGACCAGCGGAGCAACTGCCGCGATCACGAGCACCAGGGCGACGGTCGACCATGCCACCGGCAGCCCGGCACCGGCACCTGCGCCGGCCAGCCCTCCGATCAGTGCCAAGGTCAGGCTGGTGGGCAACCCGAGGCGGGTCAGGGCGGTGGTGACCACGATGGCCGCGGCCAGGGCGACGGACACCGTGATCTTGCCTTGGGTGCCTTCGAGGTCGACGAGTCGGTCGACCAGCGTCGTGGCGACCTCCGAACCGATGGCGAAGGGGACGATGGCGACGGCTGTGACCAGCAAGAGGATCGCTGTGAGGGGTCGGGCAGATGCGATCTTGAGGCCGTTGGCGATGAGCGTGGAACCGTCGTTGGCCCCATTCACCACCGCGAAGACCCCAGCCAGGACCCAGAGGGAGATCGTCTCCATCACCGGCGCGATTCACGCTTCGACGGAGGCGATCACCGCGTCTGCCAGCGCGGCGGGATCCGGTACTACCAGATCCGGCTCGATGCCTGCGCTTTGGTCCGGATCGGTGTCTCCGGACGTCATGAGTACCGCCGCCACACCGGCCCTTCGGGCGGCGAAGACGTCGCGGTCGTACTTGTCGCCCACGTACCAGACGTCCGCCGGAGCGACATCCAGGGCAGTCATCGCCCATATCAAGAGATTCGGGTTGGGTTTTCGGATCCCGGCCTCGTCCGAGTAGATCTGGACAGGAACCAGCGGGTCGAACCCGTAGTCGACCATGAGTTGGCGGGTGCCGACCGCCGACAGCGTGTTGCACACGAGCGCTCGACCGATTCCACGAGCGGCAAGGGTTTCGAGGAGCTCGCGAGCGCCTCGGCGCGGGGGCCGGATCACGGTCGTCGCCTCGAAGATACGGCAGAGCGAAGCGGCTTCGGCTGCCACCACGGCCCGGGCGGCCGGGCTCCAGTCGGTGGTCACGAATCGGTCCCAGAACTCCCGGTGACTCACTTCCCGAGGGGAGAAGTGGTCACTCTCTGCCCGCTTCCATTTCTCGTAGGCGGCGGATCCGGCCCGCAGATCGGCCTCGATCTCGTCGACGCTCCTCCGGACGGTACCCGCCCGGTCGAGCACCCCGGCCACGGCCTCGGCGGTGGCCCGAAATCCCCCATCATCGTGGTGGACCTCGGTGAGGACGCCGCCGAAGTCGAGGACCACCGCTCGGGGTGCGGACATGGAGCCTGGAGTCGAGGATCGCAATTGCATCGTTGGTCGCCTCGTCTGAACCTAGCCGCTCAGATGCACATAGGTAACTCACTGATGCACAGATGTGCGTGAAAGTCAGACGTCGGCCGGACTCTGCCGTGAGAAAGGCCGATCGTTGGTCGAGGTCGGGCCGTTACAGTCATCACGATGCGTTGGTCCCAGGCTTTCATTCCCACGTTGCGCGACGACCCGGCGGGAGCGGAGGCGATCAGCCACAAGCTGCTGGTCAGAGCGGGCTTCATCCGCCAGCTCTCCGCCGGCCACTACTCGATGCTGCCGCTGGGCCAGCGGACGCGTCTCAAGGTCGAGAACATCATCCGTGAGGAGATGGACCGGATCGGGGCCCAGGAAGTGATGCTGCCCACCCTCCATCCAGCCGAGATCTGGCGTCGCTCCGAGCGGTACGACCTGATGGGCGACAACTTGTTCAAGCTCGTGGATCGCCGAGGCGTGGACCAGGTACTCGGGATGACGGCAGAGGAGCTGTTCGCCCTGCTCGCCACCGAGGTCACCTCCTATCGCCAGCTTCCCCAGATCTGGTACCAGATCCACACCAAGTACCGGGACGAGCCCCGTCCCAAGGCCGGGCTCCTGCGTGTGCGGGAATTCACGATGAAGGATGCCTACACGTTCGATGCGGACCAGGCGGGCCTCGACGTCGGGTTCGAAAAGCACCACGAGGCCTACCAGGTGATCTTCCGGCGCCTGGGCCTGGAAGCCGTGGGCGTGGTGGCGTCGTCGGGAGCGATGGGGGGCTCGGGGTCGATCGAGTTCATGGTTCGCAGCGAGGCCGGCGAGGACTGGATCGTCACATGTCCCAAATGCGATTACCGGGCCAACCTCGAGAAGGCGACGTCGCGGGTCGCGGACGTCGACGACGGTGAGCCCGGACCCGAACCCGAACGTTTTCCCACTCCGGGCATCCGCACCATCGCCGCCCTGGCCGAGGCGCATCCCGATCTGGCGTCACCCGAGCGACAGCTGAAGACCCTGGTCTATGTCGTCGACGGGGTACTGACCCTGGCGGTGCTGCGGGGTGATCACGACCTGCAAGAGCAGAAGCTGGCGGATGCCACCGGGGCCGCCGAGGTCCGCCCCGCCCAGCCCGATGAGGTCCAGGAGGCCTTGGGGGCCCTGCCGGGGAGCCTGGGCGCGGTCGGAGTGACCGATCACCCGGTCCTGGTCGACGAGGCGTTACGCGGTCGCCGCAACCTGGTGACGGGCGCCAACGAGGACGACTGGCATCTCCGCAACGTCGATCCTGAACGCGACTTCGGTGAATTCCGGTGGGCCGACTTGCGGGCAGTAGCCGAGGGCGAGCCTTGTATCGAATGCGGCAGCCCGCTCGACATGTGGCGAGGCATCGAAGTCGGTCACATCTTCAAGCTGGGCACCAAGTACTCGGAGGCCTTCGACGCCACTTTCCTGGACGAGGACGGGAAGTCGCATCCGATCGTCATGGGCTCGTACGGAATCGGCGTCGAGCGGAACATGGCCGCCGTCGTCGAGAGCCACCACGACGAACGCGGGATAGTCTGGCCGGTGAGCATCGCCCCGTACGAGGTGGTCGTCACCGTTCTCCGCTCCGACGACGAGCGCACCTCGTCGGCGGCGGAGAGCCTGTACGAGTCACTGGGCGAAGCGGGTATCGACGTGATCCTGGACGACCGGCAGGAACGGCCCGGGGTCAAGTTCGCCGATGCCGAGCTCATCGGGTTTCCCTGGCGCATCACGATCGGGCCGCGCGGGATCGAGTCCGGGGTCTGCGAGTTGACGGAGCGGGCCACGATGGAAACCGAAGAGGTGGCGTTGGAAGCGGTCGTCGATCTGGTGGCGGAGCGAGTCAGGTCCGCTCGCTGAGGTTCGATCGCACCGCCTCCGGGCGGAGGTCGTCGAAGCGTTCCCGGCCGGCGTAGACCACGAAGCGGTCGCCGCGGGCGAACCCGATCAGGGTGAGCCCGAGCTCGTCGGCCAGCTCGGCGGCGAGTGACGATCCGGCCGACACCCCACAGACCACGGGGATTCCGGCCACGGCGGCCTTCTGGGTGATCTCGAACGAGATCCGCCCCGATACGACCAACACGACTTCGCCCAGCGGCCAGCGGCGACCACTCAGGTCACCGATGGCCTTGTCGACAGCGTTGTGGCGCCCCACGTCCTCCGCCGAAGCCAGCACCGTTCCGTCAGGCTCGCACACGGCGGCCGCGTGCAGTCCACCGGTCCGGCCGAACGCCGGCTGCCGTCTCCCGAGGGCGGAGATCCACTCACCTGGCAGCGAGGCGGTCAACCGCGGGCCGGCCGGTGGCCTCCGGCCCGCCACGCGCACGGCGTCGATCGATGCCTTGCCGCACACACCGCACGACGACGACACGTATGCGGAACGCCGGAAGCGCTCGGGGTCGATCTCGACCCCGTCCGCGAGACGCAGTTCCCAGCGATCACCGACATCTACCGGATCCACCGCCGCGATCTCGTCGGGAGATGTGACGATGCCTTCTGTGATGGCGAAACCACGGACGAGAGCGACATCGTCGCCCGGAGTTCGCATGAGCACGGCCAGCGGGACCCCCTGGAGCCGGATCTCGACCGGGGATTCGTCGGCGAGGTGGTCCCGCCTCTCCGTCACCGTTCCGCGCTCCACCTCCAGCACGGTGCGCTCGATCGAAGCCATGTTCCGAGGTTAGGTGGCGAGCGGGCCGCTCTCCCGTCGATCGCGTCGCGGGGGTGCGGAGACGTGCCACCATGGGCACATGCGCGTCGACAACTTCGGAGCCGGCCCCTGTGCGTTGCCGCTCTCGGTCCTGGAGGAAGTGCGGGACGAGTTCCCCGAGTACCAGGACACGGGAATGACCGTGATCGAGATGAGCCACCGCTCTGCCGAATACGACCAGATCCACCAGGAAGCCAAGAGTGCCGCTCGCCGGGTCTCCGGGGCGCCCGAGGAGTTCGAGATCTTGTTCATCCAGGGGGGAGCGACCCTCCAGTTCTCCATGGTGCCGATGAACCTGCTCGAGTCGGGGGACCGGGCCGGATACGTCCTGTCGGGTTCCTGGGGCAAGAAGGCCTACGCCGACGCCCGCCAACGCGGTGGCTACGTCGCCTGGAGTGGGGAAGAAACCCAATTCACGACCATGCCCGCCACCGACGAGATCGCCCTGGAGCCGAATACCCGGTATCTCCATGTGACCTCGAATGAGACGATCGGCGGGATCCGCATGGTGGATTTCCCGGATGTGGACGTTCCGCTGGTCAGCGATATGTCTTCGGATTACCTGGCCCGGCCCATCGACTGGGATCGTCACGACCTCGTGTACGGAGGCGTCCAGAAGAACCTGGCGCCGGCAGGAATGGCACTGGTCTTCGTTCGTCGTTCGGCCGTCTCCGATCGCCCAGAACTCGGCGCCTACCTCAACTACTGGACCCATGTCGAGGGTGACTCGCTCGCGAACACGCCTCCGATGTTCCAGATCTACGTCATGGGCAAGGTCCTGGCGGAACTCGAGCGACGAGGCGGTGTGGAAGGCCTCCAGAAGCGTTCCGAGCAGAAGTCCGCACTCGTCTATCGAGCCATCGAGGAATCCGACGGCTTCTACCGATCCCCGGTGGATCCGGCCGTCCGCTCACACACCAACGTCGTGTGGCGCCTGCCTTCCGAGGGGCTCGAGGCGCGATTCGTCGCGGAGGCGAAAGCCGCCGGGCTGATCGGCTTGAAGGGGCATCGCAGCGTCGGAGGGATCCGGGCCTCCCTGTACGCCGCCACCGAAATGGACGCCGTCGAACGCCTGGTGGATTTCATGGACGGATTCGCCGCCGAGCACCGTTCTTGAGCGGGCTCGGGGGCATTCCGCTCCGCGAACTCATGCCGGTATAATCGGTACCTGCCAACTGAGATCGCTTTCTCGCAACAGGTGGGCGTATGCCCACCTTATTGCTGTGGGAACCGCCCCGGTTCCGATGCGGAAGAGCGACATCGAAGAGTGGCAGAGAAGAGACGTGATAGGGAGATGAACAGAACCGAGACCGCCTTGTGGGACCTCACCGAGAAGTATCTCGGAGCCGAGGACCTCGAACTCGACGATCTGGAGATCGTCGGGCGGGGCCGCGCGCGCAAGGTCAAGGTGGTGGTCGATGGCGACGGCGTAGACCTGGACCGACTCACCGCCGTCTCCCGCGGCCTGTCCCGCCTCTTCGACGCCGAATACGACGTGGACGGGCCTTATCAGTTGGAGGTGACCTCACCCGGACTGGAGCGGGCTCTCAAGCGGCCCCGCCATTTCCAGAAATCCGTCGCCCGAGAGGTCAACCTGAAAGCACGCGATCCGGAAGGCACGGTGCACACGCATCGAGGGGAGATCGTCGCCGCCGATGAACGCGCCGTGACGGTGAGGGTCGACGACCGAGAGTTCACCTATCCCTACGAAGCCGTGATCACGGCCCGTACCGTTTTCCGCTGGGAACGCGCTCCCAAGCCGGGTAAGTGAGGAGACCAAAGATGCAGATGGACGCACAAGTCATGGATGCTCTCGAGGTGCTGGAGCGGGAACGAGGCGTTCCCGTCGAGGCGATCCTCGATGCACTGGCCAATGCGTTGGTCTCCGCCTACAAGCGGTCGCCGGGCGCCGCCGAGGAGGCCCGGGTGACGATCGACCCCGACTCAGGGGACATCATCGTCTACGCCCAAGAGTTGGACGAAGACGGCAACGTCGTCTCCGAGTGGGAGGACACGCCCGAAGACTTCGGTCGGATCGCCGCCCAGACGGCCAAGCAGGTGATCCAGCAGCGCCTGCGGGAGGTCAAGCGGGAGCAGGTGTTCGACCTCTACGAGGGTCGCGAAGGGGACTTGGTCACCGGGATCGTCCAGCAGATCGACAATCGGTTTGCCATCCTCGATCTCGGTGATGCCGAGGCGATCATGCCCGGATCCGAGCGGATCCCCTACGAGCGGCTCCAGAGAGGCAACCGGGTCAAGGCACTGATCATCGAGGTGCGGGGTGACACCAAGGGCCCCCAGATCGTCGTCTCCCGCAGCCATCCCGACCTGGTCCGCCGTCTTCTGGAGTTGGAGGTGCCGGAGCTGGCGGATGGGACGGTCGAGATCGTGGCCATCGCCCGGGAGCCCGGTCACCGCACGAAGATCGCCGTCGTGTCCCACGACCCCAATGTCGACGCCAAGGGTGCCGCCGTCGGCGCTCGCGGCTCCCGCGTTCGCCAGGTCGTCAACGAATTGCGGGGCGAGAAGGTCGACGTCGTACAGTGGCGCGAGAACACCGCGGAGTTCATCGCCGAGGCCTTGGGCCCGGCTCGGGTGCGCGAGGTCCAGATCAACGAGGAAGAGCGCACCGCCACCGTGATAGTCAGCGAGCACCAGTTGTCCCTCGCCATCGGCAAGGAGGGACAGAACGCCCGCCTGGCCGCCCGGCTCTCGGGCTACAAGGTGGACATCCGGTCCGATCGCGAAGGTGAAGAGCCAGAAGGCGAAGGCGCGGAAGCCGAGCCCACGTCCGAGGTGGTCGTCGAACCCGAGGATGCGGTCGCCGAGATCGAAGGCGGAGACGAGGAATCTTCGACTGAGGTGATGGACGCTCTGGCCGACGACCCGGTCGCAGCCCAGCCGGTGAGCGCCGAGGAGGCTTTGGACGGCGACGCCGACACCGCGACGATCACGACCGAGGCCGGGGTCATGCAAGACGACGAGAACACGGACGCGGCCGATGAGGCCGTGGCCGGTGAAGCCACCGAAGAGGAAGCGGCGGATGCGGTCGCCGCCGGCAACGAGGACGAAGATGTCGAGGAAGCCGAAGCTCCGGCATCAGACGAAGAAGAGTGAGTTGGAGAAAGAGTGGCGAAGACACGGGTATATGAACTCGCCCGCGACCTGGGCGTAGATTCGAAAGAAGTCCTCGAGCAGGCGATAGAGCTGGGCCTCGAGGTCAAGACGGCTTCATCCGGTTTGGACGAAGCCGAAGTCGAGCTGGTCACGCTCGCGCTGAGCGAGGATGGTGGTCAGACGGCTGCCGCCGAAGCGGAACCCGAGACCACCGAGGAGCCCGAACCGGCTCCGGGGGCTTCCGAGCCTGAGCCCGTGTCCGAGGAGCCGGCCGAAGAGGTTGTGACCGAAGAGGCTGTGGCCGAAGAGGAGCCCGCGGTCGAGGAGGCTCCAGCTGCCGAAGCACCCGCCGACGCGGACGTGGGGATCGCCGAGGTCGAGAGAGGTGTTTCGGTCGAGGAGTTCGCCGCCGCCATCGGCCAGCCGACCGGTGAGGTCGTCAAAGCCCTCCTGACGCGGGGTCGCCCCGTCGGGGCCACTGCGGTGATGCCCGAGGACCTCATGGAGGAGGTGGCGGAGAGTTTCGACGTGATCGTGGAGATCACCGAGCCGGAGCCGCAAGCCCCTGCTCCCGCCGTTGCCGAGCGCCCGCAGTTCGAGGACGACGAGGCGGATCTCGTCCCGCGCCCGCCGGTAGTGGCGGTGATGGGTCACGTCGACCACGGCAAGACGACCCTGCTCGACAGCATTCGCAAGACGAACGTCGTTGCCGGGGAAGAGGGCGGCATCACCCAGCACATCGGCGCCTATCAGGTCGAAGTGGGTGACCGCAAGATCACGTTCGTCGACACCCCGGGGCACGAAGCCTTCACCGCTCTCCGTGCCCGAGGGGCGAACATCACCGACATCGTGGTGCTGGTGGTGGCAGCCGACGACGGCGTCATGCCCCAGACGATCGAAGCGATCAGCCACGCCAAGGCCGCCGGGGTGCGGATGGTGGTGGCCATCAACAAGATCGACACTCCCGGTGCCGATCCGTTGCGAGTCCGCACCGAGCTGACCGAGCACGACGTCATAACCGAGGAGCTGGGCGGTGACATCCCCAGCGTCGAGGTGTCGGCTGTCAACGGGACCGGCGTCCAGGACCTGCTCGAGATCCTCGACCTCGTAGCCCAGCTCGAGGACTACCGGGCGAACGAGAAGGCCAAGGCCTCGGGCGTGGTCGTCGAGGCTCAGATGGAGAAGGGCAAGGGGCCTGTCGCAACCGTCATCGTCCAGCGGGGAACCCTGAAGCAAGGTGACGCCTTCGTGGCGGGACCGGTTTCGGGTCGGGTTCGTGCCATGACCGACGATTCGGGCAACCGCCTGAAGTCGGCCGGGCCGTCCACCCCTGTCCAGATCATGGGCTGGGACGACGTGCCGGCAGCCGGTGACTTCTTCGAAGTGGTGGCGAACGACAAGGAGGCCCGGGCCATCGCCCAGGAGCGGCTGGAGGCGATCAAGGAGAAGGAGCAGACGATCCCCTCCGCCCGCGAGAGGCTCGAAGGCCTCCTCGAGCAGCTCCGCTCCGAAGATGCCATGCTGCGGCTCATCATCAAGGCAGATGCCCAGGGTTCCCTGGAGGCGCTACGGGAGTCGATCGGAAAGATCACCCGCGAAGGCGGCAGCATCGAGATCGCCCACGGGGCTGTCGGTGGCATCAACGAGAACGACGTCAACCTGGCCGATGTGACCGAGTCGGTCATCATCGGCTTCAACGTCCGTCCCGAGCCGGGTGCTCGCCGCCGGGCGGAAGAGCTCGGTATCGAGATCCGGACCTACGGGATCATCTACGAGTTGCTCGACGAAATCGAACAGCTCCTCGTGGGCCAACTGGCACCGGACGAGCAAGAGGTCGTGCTCGGCACGGCCGAGGTGCGGGCCGTTTTCCGGGTCCCTCGTGCAGGAAGCGTGGCCGGTTGCTACGTCACGGAAGGCGTGGTCCAGCGTGGAGCCCGTGCCCGCCTCCTGCGGGACGGCGTGGTCATCTACAACGGCAGCATCGACTCTCTGCGTCGCTTCAAGGACGACGTCCGGGAGGTCGCGCAGGGCTTCGAGTGCGGTATCGGCCTCGCCAACTACAACGACATCAAGGAAGGCGATCTGATCGAGGTCTACGAGATCCGCGAGGTCGCCCGCACCTGATGAGGTAGGACGGATGTGGGCTTGTGCGATCCGCATCCGTCTCCGGATCCCGGGGGTGCGTTCGTTGAAGGGAAAGCGAGCGGTGCTGAGGCCGCACGTGGAGCGGATGCGACGCATGGCGTCGTTGTCGGTGTCCGAGATCGACGATCACGAGCACTGGCAACGGGCGACGCTGGGAGTGGCCGCGGTCGCTCCCGACGCCCGGGCCCTCGACTCGTTGATCGATCGGGTTCGGCGCTACGTTGACGGGCAAGTGGACGTCGAGTTGGTCGATCTGAGCGTTTCCTACCTGGAGGATCCGGAGTGAGTTCCCGCATGCGCAAGGTCAACTCCGTGCTGCGGGAAGTGCTCGCCGACGAGATCGAGCGTCTCACCGACCCCCGGCTGGAGCTGGTCTCGGTCACCGCCGTGGACACGAGCCCTGATCTGCGCCGAGCCACCGTCTACATATCTACCCTCGACCTGCAATCCGGCCCCCAGGCCGTGATCGCCCTCGAGCGGGCCGCCAAACGGCTCCAGGGAGCGGTCGCGAGACAGGTCCGGATGAAGTACACACCCCAGCTCCAGTTCGAACTGGACTCCGGTGTCGTCCAGGGCGAGCGAATCGACACGATCTTGCGCGAGATCGCCCGGTCGGACGACGAGGAGGAGGAATAGAGCCAGTGGATCACGAAAAGATCAGAGAAGCGGCCCAGGCCATCGCCGGGGCGGAAGAGCTCACCATGGCCTGCCATGTCGGGCCCGATGGGGACGGTCTGGGGTCCATGCTCGCCATGGCGGTGGCGGCGAGCGACGCCGGAAAGAAGGTTTGGCCGACCTTCGGCTCGCCCTTCGAGCTCCCGGACAACTTCCGGTACCTCCCGCTCGATCTACTGGTGCCACCCGATGCCGTGCCCGAACAACCGGAGCTGTTCATCGCCTTCGACACGGGGTCTCCTGACCGCCTGGCCGAGGTGGGGTCTCCGGCCACCAAGGCATCGACGGTCGTCGTGATCGACCATCACGTCACGAACGAAGGCTTTGGCGACGTCGCGGTGGTCGATCCCGACGTTTCGTCCACTGCCGAGCTGACCCTGGCGATCCTCCGGCGGATCGGCTGGCCCATCACCCCGACGGTCGCCACCTGCCTCCTCACGGGGATCGTCACCGACACGGGCCGCTTCCAGTACTCGAACACCGGTCCCCGCACGTTCCTGGCCGCCGCGCAACTGGTGGCCGCCGGCGCACAGCCCGAGGTCATCGGACGGCACAACTACGAGGAGGCTCCGTTCGGATACCTGGCGGTCGCTTCGGCGGTAACGGGTCGGGCGGTGTTGGAAGCGGAACACCGCTTCGTTTGGTCCGTCCTCTACCCCGACGATCTGACTGCAGCAGGCGTCGATCGGGGTGACGTCGATCCGCTCATCGACCTCATCCGCCTGCCTCGGGAATCCGACGTCGCCGCTCTGGTGAAGGTCATGGACGACAAGACGGTGCGGGTCTCCCTTCGGTCACGGGGCCGGGTGGATGTGGGCTCGATCGCGGCCGAACTGGGTGGGGGTGGCCATCACAACGCCTCGGGCTTCACTTGGGAGGGTGACGCGGCCGGGGCGGTAGGGGCGGTGCGCGAGCGTCTGCCCCATGCCTGAGGGGTTCCTCGTCGTCGACAAGCCGTCGGGCATCACCAGCCACGACGTCGTGGCTCGGGTCAGGAAGGCCACCGGTGTCCGCAAGGTCGGCCACGCCGGCACGCTCGACCCGATGGCGACCGGTGTCGTGGTGGTGGCTATCGGTCGGGTGACCCGGCTGATCCGCTACATCCAGGACCTTCCCAAGGAGTACGAAGCGGTGGCGGCGTTCGGGATCGCGACCGACAGCCTCGATGCCGACGGAGCGGTCCTGGAGCGAGAGCCGATGGACATCACCGCCTCGGACGTGGAGGCCGTGCTTCCCCGGTTCCGCGGGCGCATCCAACAGTTGCCTCCCATGGTGTCGGCCCTCAAGGTGGGAGGGGAGCGGTTGTATGAGATCGCCCGGAGGGGGGAAACCGTCGAGCGGGAGGCGCGTCCGGTCGAGGTGTACGAGCTGGAGCTGACCGAGTTCGTGCCCGGTCCCTATCCCGAGGTCGGCCTGAGAGTCGTGTGCGGGAAGGGGACCTATGTCCGCTCGCTCGCCGACGATATCGCCCAGGCCTTGGGAGGGCGAGCGCACCTGACCTCGCTCAGAAGACTCCGAGTCGGCTCCCTGGGGCTCGATCGCGCCGTACCAGGCGATGAGCTCGGGGAGTGGGAGGCAGCCTTGATTTCGCCGGCGGAGGCCCTGGGCGATCTCGACAGAGTCACGGTCGACGAGGCCCAGGCGGCGGCCATTTCCAACGGAGCCTGCTTCGAGGCCGGGCCTCTGGCCGGGATTCCCGAGGAGGTCCCCACCGCAGTGGTCGACCCCGACGGGCGTCTGCTGGCCGTGTATCGACGTCAGGGCCGTACCTCGCGTCCCGAGGTGGTGGTGGCGTGAACGTGCTCGACGAAGGCTGGATCCCCCCCGGACCGTCCGGTGTCGCCGTCGGTGTCTTCGACGGAGTCCACAAGGGCCACGCTGCCGTGATCGGCACCCTCGTCGACCGATGCCGCAGCGAAGGCTGGCAGACCGGTGTCATGAGCTTCGATCCCCATCCCGTGAGCGTTCTCGCCCCGGAGCACGCCCCTGCCCTCCTGACCACCGTCGAACGTCGCGTGGAGTTGCTCCACGAACTGGGCGTGGATTGGGTGGGCTTTCTCGATCTCCGACAGATACGAGAGATGCTCCCCGGACAGTTCGCGGAGGAGATACTGGTCGATCGGGGCCAGGCCCGGCTGGTGAGTGTCGGGTCCGACTTCCGTTTCGGGCGTGATCGAGCCGGCGACGTGGTCACCCTGGAGAAGGAGGGAAACCGGCTCGGATTCGAGGTGGCTGCCATCGACCTCGTCGCCGACTCGAGTGGTGTCGTCTCTTCGACCCGCATCCGATCCCTCCTGGCCCAAGGAGATGTCACAGCCGCCGCTTCGCTGCTCGGGCGTCCGCATCGCCTCAGTGGCGAGGTCATCCGGGGCGAGGCGAGAGGCAGGGAATTGGGCTTCCCGACCGCCAACCTGGCGATTCCCGAAGGTCTGGCGGTTCCTGCCGACGGGATCTACGCGGTGCGGGTCGCCGGGGGAGTGGAGGGAATCGGCGTGGCGTCACTCGGAGTTCGGCCCACATTCGGGCCGTCGGGTGAGCGCTTGCTCGAGACGTTCGTGTTCGATTTCGCGGGTGACCTGTATGGTCGGACCCTCCATGTCGACTTCGTCGCCCGCCTCCGTGGCGAGGAGCGCTTCGACTCCGTGGAGGCGCTCGTCCGCCAGATGGAAGACGACGCCCGGCAGGCCCGAGAGATACTTTCAGGCTGACATTTACCATCCAGGCCCGCGAGCGGGTAACATGACGTGGTTCCCCGAATCAGTTCAGGTTTCACGCGCAATGAAGACCACCCAAGAAATCGTGTCCGAGTACGGACACCACGACAGCGACACGGGATCGCCCGAGGTCCAGGTCGCGCTGCTCACCGAGCGGATCAACCAGCTCACTGAGCATCTCCGTGAGCACAAGCACGACCACCACAGCCGGCGCGGCCTGCTGATGCTGGTCGGCAAGCGCCGGCGGCTGCTCGACTACCTCCGTCGCGAGGACGTCGAACGCTACCGGTCCCTCATCGCTCGTCTGGGTCTGAGGCGCTGAGATCATTCGAAGGAGCGGCCACCGTGCCGCTCCTTCGTTTAGAGGTCCGGTCACTCCTCACGGAGGTGGCCGGGATCGGAGAAGCGGCGTAGGAACGCCGATACGACATCGGAGCAGGCCGGTTGTCAGTTGTGAGCCCTCGGGAGAGGGTTGATGACTGCCAACGGGCCGCTCCCACAAGACAAAAAGGAGCACGACTGTGCCCGAAATCACCGTATCCGGTGAGGTAGGCGGCAAAGAGCTGACCTTCACCACTGGCAAGCTGGCCCTACAGGCCGACGGTGCGGTGACGGCGAAGCTGGGTGGAACCCAGATGCTCGTCACTGCCACCGCCAACAAGACGATGCGAGAGGGCATCGATTTCTTCCCTCTCACCGTGGACTTCGAAGAGCGGATGTACGCCGTGGGGCGCATCCCCGGCTCGTTCTTCCGCCGGGAGGGCCGGCCCTCCGAAGAGGCCATTCTGACCTGCCGGCTGATCGACCGCCCTCTTCGGCCTTCCTTCCCCGACGACTACCGGTGCGAGACCCACATCGTGGCCACTTCGCTGGCCGTCGACGGAGAGAATCCCTTCGATGTCGTCGCTCTGAACGGCGCCTCGGCTGCTCTCTCCGTTTCGCCGATTCCTTTCGACGGTCCGGTAGGCGGTGTTCGTCTCGCCCTCAAGCAGGGGGAGTGGATCCCGTTCCCGACCGAGCAGGACCTCGACGAATCGGTCTTCGAGCTGGTGGTGGCTGGTCGTCGCAACCAGGAGGGCGAGATCGACATCATGATGGTCGAGGCCGGCTCGACCCCTCAGGGTCTCCGCCTGATCGCCGACGGTCACGCACCTTCCGACGAGGCCGCCGTGGCCGCAGGCCTGGAGGAGTCGAAGCGGTACATCGCAGAGGTCATCGACCTCATCTCCCAGCTCGCCTCCCAGGTCGAGATCCGCGAAGTCGAATGGCCCAAGGCGGTCGACTACACCGACGAGCTGCTGGAACGAGTGCGCCAGGCAGCTGACGGGCGGCTGACCGACGTCATCGGGATCTCCGACAAGCAGGAGCGCCAGACCTCCGAGAAAGACGCCCTGGAAGCCACCCTGGCCGAGCTCGGGATCGATCAGGAGGAAGACCCCGAGACTTGGACGCAGGCGTCGAAGGCCTTCAAGCAGGTCCTCAAGGAGAAGATGCGCAACCGCGTCATCGACGAAGGTGTTCGCATCGACGGCCGTGGCGCGCGCGACATCCGTCCGCTCTCGGCCGAGGTCGGGGTGGTCGAGAGAGCGCACGGATCGGGCCTCTTCCAGCGGGGAGAGACCCAGGTGCTCAACATCACCACCCTGGGCATGCTGAAGATGGAGCAGATGCTCGACACCCTCGCCCCCGAGGAGTCGAAGCGCTACATGCACCACTACAACTTCCCGCCCTTCTCCACCGG
>DATGPZ010000187.1:0-12876 GCA_035304485.1 Acidimicrobiia bacterium
TGTTCGATCCAGCCGGAGAGGGTGAGGGCGAGTGCGGGAGTGAGGCTGTCCGGGCCGATGTCGATGAGGGCGAGATGTCCGAACAACTCGGGGCGGCGGGCGGCAGCGAGGAGCGCGGCCATTCCGCCCATCGAATGTGCCACCACGTGCGGAGTGGCGAGACCCAGCTCCTCGACTACTCCGATCAGGTCATCGGCCATCCGGGAGGCCGTGTAGTCCGTGCTCCATGCGGACTGTCCATGACCACGTTGGTCGACGGCCACTACGTGATAGCGGGTGGAGAGGAGGCTCGACAGGGTGTCCCACTCACGGGCGTGACCCATGATCCCATGCAGGACCACCACGGCCGGGAGATCGAGGTCCCCCATCCTCCACAGGTGTAGGAGCAGACCGTCGATCTCGAGGAAATGATCGGTTCCGACAGCAGGGTGGGTGAGGGCGAGTGTCATTGGATGAGTCCTTCGTAGGTCGATCCGCGGTACCAGACCAACTGGTCGGTCTAGCGTACAGACCAACTAGTCGGTCTGGCAAGCTGATAGAGTGCTCACCGTGACGACCAGAGAGCGGATTCTGGATTCGGCCCGTCGAC
Organism: Acidimicrobiia bacterium; assembly: GCA_035304485.1. Lineage (GTDB taxonomy): Bacteria > Actinomycetota > Acidimicrobiia > Spongiisociales > ZC4RG35 > ZC4RG17. The sequence continues at coordinate 590 of DATGPZ010000187.1, forward strand.
TGGTGCTGTCCCGCGGCTTCGGTTCCACCACGGTGGACGCGGTCCTGGCCCAAGCGGGTGCCTCCAAGGGTGCCTTCTTTCATCACTTCGCATCCAAGGCAGACCTGGGACGGGCCCTGGTCGAGGAGTACGCCGAGCAGGACGCCGAGACGCTCGAGGCGTTCATGCGGCGCGCCGAAGAAGTCTCCGCCGACCCCGCCGAGCAGCTGGTTGCCTTCGTGCGGCTCTTCGAGCAACTGGTCGAGACAGACCCCGGATCTCATCCCGGGTGCCTGTTCGTGTCGTTCATCTACGAGCAGGAACTGACGGGTGTCGAAGTGGCCGAGATCGTGCGGCGATCGATCGAGCTGTGGCGGAAGCGGCTCCTCGAGAAGCTCGATGCCGCTGCCGGTGCCCGGCTTGCCAACTCTTCGGTCGATCTTCCGTCGCTGGCGGACCAGTTCTTCGTCGTGGTGGAGGGTGGTCTCTTGTTGAGCCGGGCGACGGGCGACCCGGAACGGATCCGTGATCAGCTCACCCATTTCAGGCACTACCTGGAGCTGCTGTTCGGGCTTCGATGAGACCAGCTAACGAGTTCGGATAGCCGGCCGCGTCGGTACCCTGGGGCCCACGATGCCCAGGATCCGCGCCGAGACCATCGCCGAGCACAAAGAGATGACCCGTCGGCAGGTCCTGGAGGCGGCTCAAGAGCTCATCGCCGAGGTCGGATCCGCCGAGATCTCCTTCGGAGAGATCGCCAGCGCGGTCGGCATCGGGCGTACCACCCTCTACGAGTACTTCGCTGACCGTGATGACGTCATCGCCTCCTTGGTCGAAGAGGAGTTGCCCGGAGTGGTGGAAGGGCTACTGGCCGGTCTCTCGGCCGAGATGGACCCCGCCCAGCAACTGGCCGAAGTGGCCGAGCGCACGGTCAGGTTCGTCGCCACCGACCCGGTCCTCGGCCTCATACTCCACCGTGAGGTCGGCCGCCTCACGGCCGAAGCCCAACGTCGCATCCGCGATGCCCACACCGATCTGATCACCGGGGTCGCCTCGATCTATGCCCGGGGGGTGGAGAAGGGCAGCCTCCATCCCATGCCGGTGGACCTCGCCGGGCGGTTCATCCAAGACACGGTCATGTCGGCCGCCCGAGCGGTGATATCGGCTGCCGATCCGGATTCCCGTCTCCCCGAGATCGTCGCCGGCATGCGCCGATTCCTGCTCCACGGGCTGGCCGGCAACCGATAGTTCGCTGGACATCCAGGTCGGGTTCACCGATGGGTCGTAGACTCTGTGGTCGATGGCTGTCGACCGCTATCTGAACCGGGAACTGTCCTGGCTGGACTTCAACGAGCGGGTGCTGGCTCTGGCACAGAGCTCCAACATCCCCTTGCTGGCGCGGGTCAAGTTCCTCGCGATCTGGGCTTCCAACTTGGACGAGTTCTTCCAGGTGCGGGTGGCAGGACTCAAGGAGCAAGTGGCTCAGAACGTGCGGGCCACCTCGCCCGACGGTCTCACCCCTGCTCAGCAGTTGGCCGAGATCCGGCGCATCGTGACCGATCAGTACGTCGAGGTTTCGAAGGTGTTCTTGACCGACCTGGCGCCCTCCTTGGCGCAGGCCGGGATCGTCATCACCGACTATGGCGGTCTCGAGGCCGAGGACCGGGCCTATCTCGACGAGCAGTTCCGGAACCGGGTGTATCCGGTCGTGACCCCGCTGGCCGTCGATCCGGCCCATCCGTTTCCGTACATCTCGAATCTGTCGTTGAACCTGGCGATCTTCGTGCGCAACCCCGAGACAGGGGTCAGCCGCTTCGCGCGTATCAAGGTGCCTCCGATCCTCCCGCGTTTCGTCGCCCTGCCGGACGGTGACCGGTTCGTTCCTCTCGAACAAGTGATCGCCGCCCATCTCGAAAGCCTGTTCCCGGGGATGGAGATCCTCGGCCACCACGTCTTTCGGGTGACGCGCAATGCCGACATCGAGATCGAGGAAGAAGAGGGCGGAGACCTCCTCCTGATGATGGAGTCCGAGCTGACGAGACGCCGTTTCGGCCACATGGTGCGCCTGGAGGTCAACCCCGACATGCCCGATGACGTGCTGGGTTTGCTGATGAGGGAGATGGGAGCCGACGAGACGGACGTCTATCGGGTCGACGGACCGATCGATCTGGCCGGCCTGGCGGACATCGCCGCCCTCGAGCGCCCAGAACTTCAGTACGAGCCCTGGCATTGGCTGACCCCGATGCGGCTGCAGGCGGTCGAAGGCGAAGCACCCGACATCTTCGAGGTGATTCGCGACGGCGACGTCCTCGTTCACCACCCCTACGACTCGTTCACGACTTCGGTCGAGGCGTTCATCGACCAGGCCGCCCGTGATCCGCATGTCCTTGCCATCAAGATGACGCTCTACCGGACCTCCCAGGACAGTCCGATCATGCGCTCGCTGATCGAGGCGGCCGAGTCGGGGAAGCAGGTCGTGGCTCTCGTCGAGTTGAAGGCGCGATTCGACGAGGAACGCAACATCGAGTGGGCCCAGCGACTGGAGGACGCCGGCGTCCACGTCATGTACGGGGTGGTCGGCCTCAAGACCCACTCCAAGGTGGCGCTCGTGGTGCGCGACGAAGGCGGCACGATCCGCCGCTATGCCCACATCGGAACCGGCAACTACAACGACACCACTGCTCGCATATACGAGGACATCGGCTTGTTCACCGCCGATACCGCCATTGGCGCCGACTTGTCGGATCTCTTCAATTTTCTCACTGGCTACAGCCGTCAGACTCACTACCGGGCGTTGAGCGTCTCCCCTGTGGGGATCAGGCAGCGGATGCTGGAACTGATCGAGGAGCAGGCGGCCCAAGGCGACGGTCACATCACGATGAAGATGAACGCGCTGGTGGACCAGGAGATGATCGATGCGCTCTATCGGGCCTCACAGGCCGGGACCCGCATCGACCTGATCGTCCGGGGTATCTGCTGTCTGGTCCCGGGTGTCCCGGGCGTGTCGGAGAACATCCGGGTGCGCTCGATCGTGGGGCGGTATCTGGAGCACTCCCGGATCTATCGCTTCGGTGCCCGAGGCGCCGACCGTACCTACTACATCGGCTCGGCCGATCTCATGCCCCGCAACCTGGACCGGCGGGTGGAGGTCCTGGCGCCGATCACCGACGCCACCGCCCAGTTCCGCCTCGACGAGGTCCTCGACGTCCTGCTGGCGGACGACACCCTGGCCTGGGAATTGGGCTCCGACGGCGGCTGGCATCGGGTCGCCGAGATCGAGGGGGTCAACGCCCACGACACCCTCCAGGACCTCGCCACCGCCCGCTCCCGCGTCACCTGACGCGTTCTTAAGACCAAAACGGGGCGCGAAACGCCCCGTTTTCTCCCTCAGAACGCCGCCTCAGAAATGTTCACCTGGCGTTCACCTGTCGACGGCTGGGCGGTAAAGCCCGCTCCTTACCTTCGTCATGCCGGTCGAGCCGGCATGACGAATCCGACAAGGAGAACCGTTCAAATGCAGATCCGATCATTGCGCCGGCTGACTGGGCTGGTAGCGCTGGCTATGGTCCTGGCGGCCTGCGGGTCTTCCGCCGACCCCACCACCACGCCACCCCCGGCCGACGCCGAGGTGACCACCACACAGGCCCCGGCCGACGGAGAAGCCGACGGAGAAGGCTCGGAGGAGGGAAGCAACGGCCCGAGCGAGACCTCGGATCTCGGACTCCCCGTGGTCTCCCCGATAGACGTAGACGCCTCGGTGGACATCGGCATCGCCGGGTCCTCGACCGTGTTTCCGCTCTCCACGGCCATCATGACCCAATGGATCGATGAGGGCGGACCCGAATACAGCATCGACTCGATCGGCTCGGGTGGTGGCCTGGAGCGCTTCTGTGTGGAGGGCGCCTCTGACATCGCCAACGCCTCTCGGGCCATCAACGAAGAAGAGATCGCCGCCTGCACCGAGACATGGGGCGATCCGCCCATCGAGATCCGGGTCGGGAGCGACGCTCTGTCCGTGGTCATCAGCCCCGGCAACTACTTCGCCCAGGAGCTGACCATCGAGCAGCTGGCGGCGGCGTTCTCTCTCACTGACGCCGGCGCCACATGGGCCGACGTGGATCCGTCTTTTCCCGCCCATCCCATCCAGCTGTTCACCCCGGGAGCCGACTCGGGCACCTTCGACTACTTCAACGAGGTCGTGTTCGACGAGGCCGATCCGTCGCCCATCCTGTCGTCGATCGCAGAGATCGTCGGCGAGGACGACAACCTGACTGTCGCCGGTGTCGCCGAGGACGGGTGCACGGAGGGTGACGAGAGCACGACCTGTGCGATCGGCTACTTCGGGTACGCCTACTACCAGGAGAATGCCGACCGCCTGCAGACGGTGGCAGTGGAGGGCGTCCAGCCCAGCGCCGAATCCGTGGACGACGGGTCGTACCCGATCTCCCGCCCGCTGTACATGTACACGGCCCCGGCCGTTCTGGCCCAGAAGCCCCAAGTGGCAGAGTTCATCGCCTACTACCTGAACAACGTCAACGACGTGATAGGTGAGGTCGGGTACTTCCCTGCTCCCGACGAAGCCCTGCAAGAAGCGGCCAACAACATCGCGGAGGCTGCCGGCTGGTGATCGTCGGCCCGACCTTGGGGAGCCCGCTGTCGCCGGCGGGCTCCCCGACCCATCTTGGAGTGAGATGACCGACACCCGAACCGTCGACGTAGCCGAGCCGGACTGGCTCCGGCGCCGTCCCCGTCCCGGCGAACTCGCCATCCGGGGGTTCTTGTTCGTATGTGGCGCCCTCTCGATCGCCATCACCGTGGGCATCATCTACGAGCTGGGGAAGGAGTCGCTGCTCTTCTTCCAGGACGACCGGGTGAGTCTCTCCGACTTCCTCACCGGAACCGTCTGGCAGCCCCAGGCCGGCAGGTTCGGGATCTGGGCTCTCGTCCTCGGCACAGCCCTGATCTCGATCATCGCCATGGTGGTGGCCGTACCCCTGGGTCTGGCCGCCGCCATCTATCTATCGGAATACGCGAGTACCCGGGTCCGAGGGTTCTTCAAGCCGGTCCTGGAGGTGCTGGTGGGGATCCCGACCGTCGTCTACGGATTCTTCGCTCTCACCTTCATGACTCCGCTCCTCCGGTCGCTGTTCGGCGCCAACTTGGTGGGGTTCTTCAACGTCCTGTCGGCGGGCATCGTCGTCGGGATCCTGATCGTTCCGTTGATCAGCTCGCTGTCCGAAGATGCTTTGGCGGCGGTGCCGGACTCGTTGCGCCAGGCCGCCTACGCCCTGGGAGCCTCCCGGCTGGAGGTGGCGCTGCGGGTGGTGGTGCCGGCGGCCCTGTCGGGTATCGCCGCCGGTTTCGTCGTGGCGCTGTCCCGGGCGGTGGGCGAGACGATGGTGGTGACGCTGGCGGCGGGTGCATCTCCCCGCAACTTCAGCCTCGGCGAGGACTCTCTGTTCGGTTTCATCCTCGATCCCTTCCGTGGTGCCCAAGCCATGACCGGCTACGTGGCGATCACGGCCAGTGGCGACGTCAGCCACAACTCCATCGACTACAACTCGATCTTCGCCGTCGGGCTCGCCCTGTTCGTGATGACGCTGGGCCTGAACTCGCTGAGTCGTCGTTTCGTTCGTCGTTTCCGCCAGGAGTACGAATGAGCCTCCTCACACCGGTCGAAAACGACCTCTATCCCACTGACGACGACTACCGGAGCCTTCTCGGACGCAAGCGCCGCCGTGCTTCCATATTCCAGGTCTTGTGCCTATCCGCCTTGGTCATAGCCGTGGTGGCGCTGGCGACCCTGGTCTACACGATCGTCAACGACTCGTTCGGTCTGGTAGCCGTCGTGAACGAGCGGGAGCCGGCCGAGGTGGTCGACGCTCTCGGCTACGACCCCGAAGTCGTGGCCCTGGCCGATGTGCCTTACGACGACTTGGTCGGGCTCTTGGAGGACGCCGTGAGCAACGGGGTCGGCCGGCGCCTCGAGCGCGAGCAGCGCTTCTACGAAGACCGACTGCTGTTCGAATCGGAGCAGACCTGGAACGAGGTGTGTGCCACGGCGAAGCCTCCGACCGGGTGTACGGCCGGCGTCCGCGACAAGGCCTCCGTGCTGGCGCTGGTGCAGGAGCGGGTCATCGTCCCCGACGTCATCGCCACCAACCAGTTGGTGCCCTCGCTACTGGATCCGGAAGGCTTCGAAGCCGCGGTCGCCGAGGCGTTCGAAGCCGGACGCTTCCCCGATCACTCTCCGACAGACATGAGGATCGAGTGGCGAGCGTGGCTCAATCCCACCTTCCTCACCACGCCCTCCAACTCGGTGCCCGAAGTCGCCGGTATCCGGACGGCGATTCTCGGCTCTACTTGGCTGGTGGCGATAACGATCCTGTTCGCAGTCCCGGTCGGTGTGGGTGCGGCCATCTACCTCGAGGAGTACGCCCGTCCTTCCCGATTCAAGGACTTCATCCAGACCAACATCTACAACCTGGCGGGCGTCCCCTCCATCGTGTACGGGATGTTGGGTCTGGCCATCCTGGTGCGGGCCCTGGAACCGGTCACGTCCGGCGCGTTGTTCACCGCCGGTGTCGCACCGTCCGAGAACGGCCGCACTCTGCTCGCTGCCGGGCTGACACTCGGCCTGCTGACTCTTCCGGTGGTCATCATCAGTGCCCAGGAGGCCTTGCGAGCGGTCCCCACCTCGCTGCGTCAAGCGGCGATGGGCATCGGAGCTACGAAGTGGCAGACGGTCAGGAGTCAGGTGTTGCCGGTGGCTTTGCCCGGCATCCTCACCGGCACGATCCTGGCCGTGGCCCGGGCGATCGGCGAGACCGCACCCCTGATCCTGGTCGGGGCCGCCAGCTTCATCACGGTCGATCCTTCGGGCCCGTTCTCCAAGTTCACGGCTCTCCCCATCCAGATCTTCCAGTGGACCTCCTACCCCCAAGAGGAGTTCCACAGCATCGCGGCGGCGGCGAGCCTGGCCCTTCTCGTCCTCCTCCTGGTGCTGAACGCCGCCGCCGTCCTCCTTCGCAATCGCTACGCCAGAAAGGCATGAACGTGACGTACGAATCGACCAAGCAGGAGACTCCCGCCGCCGTGGAGTCGGAGTCGCCTACCACTCCCGGGGCGGGCGCCATCATGCGGACCGAGGACCTGAACGTCTTCTACGGGACGTTCCGAGCTGTCGAGGACGTGACCATCGAGTTCGCCGATCGGGAGATCACGGCTCTGATCGGCCCGTCGGGATGTGGCAAGTCGACAGTGCTGCGGTCTCTCAACCGGATGAACGACCTGATCCCGGGCGCCCGCGTCGAAGGCGGGGTCTTCTTCCACGGACGCAGCATCTACGAACCGGGAGTCGACCCCGTCGAGGTGCGGCGTCGGGTGGGGATGGTGTTCCAGAAACCGAACCCGTTCCCGAAGTCGATCTACGAGAACGTCGCCTGGGGTGCCCGGATCAACGGATTCCGAGGGTCCCGTTCCGACCTCGACGACCTGGTGGAGAATGCCCTCACCCAAGCGGCCCTCTGGGACGAGGTGAAGGACAAGCTGAACGAGTCCGGTTACTCCCTCTCGGGCGGCCAACAGCAGCGCCTCTGCATCGCCCGGGCGCTGGCGCCCAGCCCCGAGGTGCTGCTGATGGATGAGCCGTGTTCGGCGCTCGACCCGATCGCCACCCTCCGGATCGAGGAATTGATGCTCGACTTGAAGGAGGAGTACACGATCATCATCGTCACCCACAACATGCAGCAGGCGGGTAGGGTCTCGGATCGCACGGCCTTCTTCTCCGTGGATGTGGACGACCGCGGGCAACGAACCGGCAAGCTGGTCGAGTTCGACCAGACCGAGAAGCTGTTCACCTCGCCCAGCCGGAAGGAGACCGAGGACTACATCACGGGGAGGTTCGGCTGATGTCGGAGACCCGTTCGGCCTTCCATCAAGAGATCGAGGACCTGGAACGAACGCTGCTGGGCGTGGCCGACCAGGCCGAGCTAATGGTGAGGAAGGCGGTGGCAGCCTTCACGGAGGGACGTCTAGACCTGGCGCAACAGGTGATCGCTGACGACGACGAGATCGACCGGACCTACCTCGAGGTGCACAACCGTTGGATGAACCTGATGGCTCTCCAGCAGCCCGTGGCCTCCGATCTCCGGCAGATGTCGATGCTGCTCCACATGAACACCACCCTGGAACGCATGGGTGACCAGTGCGTCAACATCTCGAAGATGGCGCTCGCCACAGAAGGCCTGCCGCGGGTGGAGGTGATCCGGGAACGTCTGCAAGAGATGTCAGACTTGGTCCGGGCGATGATCCGGGCCGGAATCGAGTCCGTGGTCCGCCGGGACGCCGACGAGGCTCGCCTCCTTCCAGCGATGGACGAACCGGTCGACCGTCTCAACCGGAACATGTACCAGGAGGTGGTCTCGGCGGGCCCCGATCCGAAACGCTTGGAGTGGGCGACCAAGGCGATGATGGTCTCGCGGGCTTTGGAGCGCGTAGGCGATCAGGTGGTCGACATCGGCGAGCAACTCGCCTTCCTCCTCACTGGAGAGATGGCCGAGTTCGACGACGTGGGGTTCTCGGATGTCTGACGGTTTCGCCGAGCGGATCCTGATCGTCGAGGACGAGGAGTCGTTGGTGGAGTCGATCCGCTTCACGCTCGAATCGGAGGGCTACGACGTGGTCACCGCCCATGACGGGGTCAGCGGCCTCGAGGCGGCTCGGCATGACAACCCGTCGTTGATCCTGCTCGACTTGATGCTGCCGAAGATGTCGGGGATCGACGTTTGCCGTCACATCCGTCAGGAATCCGACGTTCCGGTGGTGATGCTCACCGCCAAGGACGGCGAGGCCGACAAGGTCCTGGGCTTGGAGATGGGTGCCGACGACTACATCACCAAGCCGTTCTCCAGCCGAGAGCTCTTGGCTCGAGTTCGCGCCCACCTCCGCCGGGCAGGAAGGACCGGCACGCTGGCCGATGCCAACGAAGTCCTCCGGGGTGGCGCGATCGAGTTGGATGTCGATGCCCACGTGGTTCGGTTGGGGGGTACCGAGGTCCCGGTTCGGCCGAAGGAATTCGAACTGCTCGAGGTCCTGATGCGGCGCAAGAACCGTCTTTCCTCTCGCGAACTGCTCATCGACGAGGTGTGGGGCCCTTCCTATTTCGGCGACACGAAGACCCTCGATGTGCACATCAAGCGTCTGCGGGACAAGTTGGAGAAGGACCCTTCCAATCCGGTCCACATCGTCACTGTCCGGGGCCTGGGCTACAAGTTCGTCGATTGAGTGCTCAGGGAGCTCCAGGCAGGGACTCACAGGCGACCCCATCCCCGTTGCCGTCGAGATGGGCGACATCTCCGTAGTGGGGGGCGTAGAGGTCGAACCACTCCTGCGCTTCTCGCCAGGTCTCGAACGTGGTGCAGTTGACGGAGTCCCCGGGGTCTTCGGGGACCCCAGGCACGATCGGATCCAGCTCCAGCGCTCGGGCCAGGAACGACGCCATCTGGCTACGTGTCACCGGCTCGCCGGGGCAGTAGCGATCGTTGGTCGGCGGGTTGCATCCCCTGGTGACGCCGGCCGCCGCTAGAGCTTCGATCTGGGCTTCGAAGAGCGACCCGTCGTCGTCGACGAAGGAGTCGGATCCGGGTGGGGCGTAGCCGAAGGCGCGCTGCAAGAAGGCGGCCATCTGGTCACGGGTCACGGGTTCGTCCGGGCAGTAGCGGTCGTTGTCCGGCGGGTTGCAACCTCGGGTTATACCGGCCTCGAACAAGGCGTTGATGTCGGCTTCGAACACCGATCCCTGGTCGTCTATGAACCAGTCTTCGCTGGCGGCGGGAAGGCCGAGGGCGCGGACCAGAAAAGCGGCCATTTGCCCTCGGGTCACAGAATCGTCAGGGCAGAAGTGATGATTGGCGGGAGGGTTGCAGCCCCTGGTCACCCCGATGGCGGCGATTGCCTCGATGTTCTCTTCATGCACATCTCCGTCGTCGTCCACGAACGATCCTGGCAGCTCCGCAGCGTTCGCTGTCGTGGCGAGGATGAGAATTGCCGAGACCGTTGTCGCAATCCACCTCTGCACAATGCGATAGACGCTAATCGTTCGACCTGTTACGCGACGCTTATCGCCCGTCGTAGTTGCGGAAATCGACGGTGTTCCCCGAGGGATCGAGAACGAAGACGGTGTCCCCGGAGTTGTTCCACACGGCCGAACCGGTGTTGCACCAGTAGAGCGAGTCGGCGGTGTCCTGACCGCATCCAGTGTGGAGACGAACCGTGGCATTGGGCCCGAGAGTGAAGCCGTCAGGGAAGCGATAGCGGTGGCTTGCCGACTCGTCTTTGATGGACCAACCGGTCAGGTCCACCGATCCGGTGCCCCGATTCACGATCTCGATCCACTCGTCGTTGAGGTTGTGGTTGTCGTCTCCGGCCGCGTCCGGATGGATGTCCCCTACACCGACGGCGGAGGCAGATGCGCTTCCGCAAGCGGATGGATCCCACAGGCCGATAGCGTCGTCTTGGGCTGCTCGCTGAGCGGCGTCGAGCACGTGCTGACGTGACGTGTCCGGCTCGTAGCCATGGGAAACGGCCAGACCCTCGCGCACCAGAGCCTCGTTGATGAACAGTTCCTGGTTGTATACATAGCGCAGCAGCCTTCCGTATTGATCTCGGTCGGACACGTCGGACTCCATCGTCACCGGACCGTTTCCTATCAGTTCGGCCAGACGTTCGGTGGCTTCGGTCGACAGGCACTCCCCCTGCTCAGGGGCATTGATCCCGATCAGCCGCACCCGTTCGTTGACGCCGTCGACCAGGGCCCGAAGGGTGTCGCCGTCGGTCACCGAGAGGACCTCCACCTCCACTCCCGGCCCGGATGAGGAGGGCTCAGAAGAGGTCGGAGACGGAGAAGCGGTGGTCGGAGGAAACGTGGTCGATGGCACGGTCGCAGTCGTCTCTGAGGGCGATCCGGAGGTTGTCGGGGGAGGGGAGGGCGAGGTGGTATCGCGGTTGGGAGTGGTGACGGCACCGGCGGTTGGCGACGTCTCGAAAGAGTCGGTCGAGGTGGGTATTGCAGGCGAGATGCCACACGCGACCACGATCAGTGCTGACGTGACTACGGAGAGAATCTGGGACTTTTGACCTGTGGACATCGGTGAAGTGCACACGGTAGACCAGAAACAGTTCACCTCGTCGTTAAAGATTTCGGCCGAATGGGTCGATGGGACGAGCCGTGAATCTACGCGATCGAAGGAGAAGGATGCGTTCACGCCGAACCATAGCCATGGCCGTCACCGCCGCAGTACTCGCGGTAGGCAGTGTGGCAGTCGCCGCCCAGCAATTCGAAGACGTGCCCGAGGATCACGTCTTCAGCAAGGACATCGCCTGGATGGCCGAGAACGGGATCACCCGCGGATGCAACCCGCCGGACAACACCCGGTTCTGTCCGGACGATCCGGTGACCCGTGGCCAAATGGCGGCGTTCATGCACCGGTTCGCCGATACTCTCGGTGTCGAAGGGGCTTCCGGTGAGGACGGCGCCTCCGCCTACGAAATCGCCGTCGAGAACGGCTTCGAAGGCACCGAGGAGGAGTGGCTGGCGAGCCTGGCCGGGCCTCAGGGTGAGCAAGGTCCTCGAGGTGAGCAAGGCCCTCAGGGCGAGCCGGGGCAGGCACTGGTCGCACACGCGATCACTCCCGAGAACGAGGACTATCCCAACCCTCATGTCGGGTTCCTCCGTGTGGTCGATGTTCGTGGCGGAGCGGTGGGGCTCTTCCCCGATCCCGCTCTCGAGGAGCCGATAGTCGAAGTGACGATTGCCGAGCCGGGTACCTACAAGGTCGAGGGCGTGGTCCAGTTCTTCGACTTCACCGGTGATGCCGACACCACCGAGTACGGGTACACCCAGACGATGGTGGGCGACGAGATCATCGGCAGCCTGTGGACGGCGGACCTCCCCGATGACGGTTCCAACGGCGCCGTGGCCAGCGGGATGCAGATCATCGAGGTGACCGAGCCCAACACGGTCGTCAAGGTGATCGGTGTCATCCGCGGCGACGACGACGGTGAAGGCGGCGTCGCAGGCGGAAACCTCATCGTCACCCGCCTCGCCGACGAAACCTGATACGAGCAGGAGAAGGGGCCCGTGGGGGTCCCTTCTCCATCCAATCGCTGATTCGCTAGAGCGCGGTCCAGACGAGAGGCCGTGCGTGGAGAAAGGAAACCAGAGAGATGCGATTCCGACGCAAATTCGCCGTAGGCATCGTGGCTGCCTCGGTGTTCGCCTTTGGTGGTATAGCCCTGGCCGCCAGCAG
>DATGPZ010000188.1:0-3536 GCA_035304485.1 Acidimicrobiia bacterium
CATGCGCGGTGAGACGGCGGGGACATGGAGCCTGTGGGAGGCGCGGCCCGACGGATCGGGGCCCGACCTCGACTTCGTTGCGCTCTTCTTGACCGACGACGGAACGGTTCGGCCTGACCTCGCCGAGCGGGTCTGGAATACGGCGGCGGAGGGTCGGATCCCATTGATCGGAGTCGAACCGCTCACCGTGGAAGCACGAGCGAAGCTGGACTCCGCTGGAACAGACTTCGCCTATCGGGCGATGCAGGACCTTCGGCCAGACGGGGATTGGCCAGCACCTGCTGTGACACCGCGTTTGATCATCAAAGTCGTTCAATGAGAAGTTGGGTTCGGCGTCAGTTGCGCCAGGTATACGAAAGCGTCCGCCCGATCAGGATCATCCTCGATCCCGATCGGATCATGTCGGACGAAGAAATCGCGGAGTTGAGCGGGCTCGGAACGACAGCGGTGGCGATCGACTGGCTCGAACTTCGTCGGGTCTACGAGGAGTCGGGCCGCCATCGTCCGATGGACGAGGTGCCGCTGGTCATCGTGGTCAGGTCCGCAGACTTCCGGGAGGCCCGTCACCTTCCCTACGACATCGAGCAACGTGCCGAGGTCGTTCGCGTCCTGCTGGCGACGCCGCCGTCTGTGAGGCCAATCGTGCTCGGGCTCCCCGATGATCTGCAGGAGGCTGCTATCGGAGCAGCAACCGGGTCTGACCCACTCGGGGAGATCCTGCGGACCGTGTGGGGAATCCAACTGCCTGCGGACGGAGCTACCGAGGCGGTCGAGGTCGATACCCTGGTTCGGCTCCGGACCGATCCCACGGCGCCGGCCGAGGTGTTTCCGCTCTTGATGGGTCGTCTCCGGAGCCCACTGGCTCGTGGGTTGGCGGAGGACCCCATCAACGTCCTCCCTCTGCAGAGGGCATGGGAAGACTGGGTGGCCCACGGCCACGACTCGGCGTGGCACGGCCTGTTCGTGCGGATCGGGCCACGAATCGCGTCGCTGTTCCACGTCGGGATCCTTCGCCCAGTGCCTGTTGCGCGTGACCTGCCCGCTTGGGCGAAGGCTGGGGTCGAGCAACCAGGTTGGCTATCCGTAGCCGAAACGCTGTTGGAGAGCCCGCCCCTTGAGTCGCCAGCCAATGTCGGAGATTGGATTCGGCTCGCAGAATGGTGGGGAGAGGTTCGATTGGCCTTGGCGCTCGGATCGCCCGAGACCGCCGAACTATCGCAACAGTCGTGGGAGCGATGGGCCGGGTGGGATGAGAAGTTCAGGGCGTTTCTCCACAACGACTTCGGCAAACTGATGAGCAGCTCCGCAGCCAGGCCGCAGACGGTGAACCGAATCGCGCCGTTCCTAGCTCGCCGCCTGAGGGAAGGGCATGCCGAACGGGTCATGCTCGTGGTGTTCGACGGCATGGGGTTCCCGCATTGGTCACTGGTCCGCCGCCAAGCTGGACTGTCCGTGACCGATGCGTCGGGGGTGATGGCCATGGCCCCGAGCCTCACCCCCATCTCCCGTCAGGCGATCTTCGCCGGTGCTCTGCCATTGACCTTCCCCGACTGCCTCGAGAACACCAAGATGGAAGAGAGGCTGTGGCAGAAGTTCTGGGAGAACGAGGGCCTTCCTGTCACAGCCATCGGTTATAAGAACCTGGAAGGCACCGGTCCACTGGACGTGCCGCACTTCCCCACCGAACAAGCCGTAGGAGTAGTCGTGCGAGCCATCGACGAGCTGATGCACACATCCGAGATGCTGGGGGAAGCCCAGTTTGCTGCAAACGTCGAGACCTGGCTGCGCCACGGTTTCGTCCGAGAACTCGTGGAGCGGGCGAGCGCAGACGGGTATGAGGTGTGGTTCACTGCTGATCACGGGAGCCTCGAGGTCGTTCCGCTCGGAAGACCAATGGAGGGGCTCGCCGTCGACACCGCCGGGACCCGGGTGCGTCTGTATGCCACGAAGGCGCTGCGGGAACAGTCAAAGGCCGACGGCGATCTGTGGGATCCCCCCGGGATGCCGGAACACGGTCCTTATCCGTTGTTCCCATGGGGGAGATTCGGGCTTCGCCACGACGTTCGCGTGACCCACGGTGGTCTCAGCTTCGACGAGATGATCGTCCCGTTCGTGCGGGTGTTGCCATGAGTAACCGCCGCATCCTCGATCGCATGGTGACTCCGGAGTGGATGAGCACCGCGTTGCGGATCGCTCGAATGGACAAGCCGTGGCCAGAGGCCCGTCAGCTGCTCGAAGTGGCACTCCGAGACAAGGTCGAGGCCAAGACCGGGCGGCGGAAGACGGCGACCGTTCTCGCTGGGTCATGGCTGAAGCCGGCGCCCGAAGCCCAGGCGGTGGTGGATTGGGCGAAGGAGCATGCTGGCGGGGACATCCGGGTGTGGCACCTGGGAGTCCTGATGGCGAACTACTCGTTCCTCGGCGACGTGTGCGCCGAGGTTGGCCGGACCCTTGCCCTGGCCCAAGAGGTCGACACTCGCTCGCTCCGGTCAACGATGAAGTCAACGTGGGGTGACCGTGACGTGGTGAACGTTGCAACCCGAAGTGCGATTCGAACGCTTAGGTCGTTTGGATGCCTCGTGGGGGAGAACGGTGAGTCGCGGAGCGAAGTTGGATGTCGCATCACCCCGGAACGTTCGACGGTTCCATGGCTCATCCACGCCCTCATGGTCGCCCGTGGCGTCCGGGAAGTGGACCTCAGGGATGCTCTGGCGGCGCCCGAGTTCTTCATGTTCGACCTTCCGACCAGCATCGACAATGGGTACCCGCACATCGAAAAATTCACGGAGGGAAGCGGGCGTGTGGTCATCGGCATCGTCGAACGACGAGAACACTCCCCACCGGCGTCAACCAAGCAGATGAGCCTGGACGTCTAGGCCGGCTGCCAATGGCCTCAGTCCCTTTCATCATGCCGTAACGCTTCGCGCATCTGATCGATCCAATCTCGCGAAAGTGACAGAACGATGATTCGGGGCGGTACACCAGGTGGTGCGTAGATGGCTTGCAACTCGGCCATCTGTTCCTCCTTGAACCCGAGCGCATCACGTCTGCGAAACATGCCCGCCTCGTCGTGGGTCCGAAAGACCTCAAGCGGGAGATCGAAATCGAGAATCCTCTCTCCCCGCCACTCGATCCACCACCCGTCCTCTCGGGCATAACGAATCCGGACTTCTCCATGCTGCATCTCGAGGAGGCGCGCCAGAGCTTGGCGGTTGGGAGGTACCAGGAAGAGAGGAAGACCACTCGTCAACCTGGCCAGCAAGGCGCCTCCAAGCCTCCCCAGCTGCGCGGCGATCGAGTCAATCAGCGGCGCCAGCCGATCCGGCACGTCCCATTCGACCCCGGGCATCTGAGGTGGGAGCGCCCGATCGAACGATGAGCGAATCGCCGATCTCAATCTGCTCAGAGGCACCGCGATGTCACGTGCCAG
Organism: Acidimicrobiia bacterium; assembly: GCA_035304485.1. GTDB lineage: Bacteria > Actinomycetota > Acidimicrobiia > Spongiisociales > ZC4RG35 > ZC4RG17. The sequence continues at coordinate 3,431 of DATGPZ010000188.1, forward strand.
GACGTCATCGACCTCCTGGATCTCGGCAACGACTGGTGCCAGGGCAGCCACGTACGCAAGGGGAACTGGATAGATGTCATGCGCATAGGCATAAGCCTCCGCACCT
>DATGPZ010000189.1:0-6278 GCA_035304485.1 Acidimicrobiia bacterium
GTGACGGCGGACGGCCGCCGGTTGCCGGCCCGTCGGGCAGTGGTAGCCGACGTGGGTGCTCCCCAGCTCTACTTCGAGCTGGTCGGAAGGGAGCGTCTGCCGAGCCGTTTCGCAGAAGACATGGAGCGATTTCAGTACGACACCGCCACGGTGAAGGTCGACTGGGCCCTGTCCGAGCCCATGCCATGGAAGGCGACGGAAGCGAGCCGGGCCGGAACCGTCCACGTCGCCGACAGCCTCGACGCTCTCAGTCGCTACAACCTGGACCTGGTCACCGGCCGTATCCCGGAAGAGCCGTTCCTGGTGGTTGGACAGATGACAACGGCCGACCCGCGTCGCTCGCCGTCGGGAACCGAATCACTCTGGGCGTACACCCATGTCCCTCAACCGAGGAGCAAGGGCGGACCGTTCCCAGGCGAATGGGATGCCGACGCCCGGGACGAGGTCGTCGCCAGGATGGAGGCCAAGCTCGAGAAGGTCGCCCCCGGATTCACGCGGCGCGTCGTTGAGCGGTCCGTGCTGGGACCGCACGACATGGAAGACCTGGATGCCAATCTCGTCGCTGGCGCGATCAACGGTGGGACCGCTCAGATCTACCAGCAACTCATCTTCCGCCCTGTACCCGGATTCGCTCGGGCCGAGACACCGATTCCGAGACTGTTCCTGGCCTCGGCTTCCGCTCATCCCGGAGGAGGTGTGCACGGAGGGCCTGGTTCCAATGCCGCTCGGGCGGCGCTGTCACGCCATCGGCTCCGCCGGGGTGCCCTGATCGGCGGGATCGCCTCCCTCGCCGCTTCCTGGGCCGGGAAGGACTGATCTCTCGCGCGTGAACTGTTCCTCGGACAGACGCTTGAGGCGTCGGAGCAGGAGCCGATTCCGACGATCCAGGGCGATGTCCACCGCTTTGGACCAGAATCGCGCCACGAGTCCACTCCACGGTTCCTCGCGTACCTCGAGCTTCGTGCCGTCCGGAGTCTCCATGAGGTAGAAGGTCGTCAGGGTGGCGCCGAGGATTCCCATCCCGGTCTCGAGGACGAGATAGGTCTCATAGTCCGTGGCGAGCGAAAGGCTCGATCCCGCCACCACCAGGGGTTTCACTCCCAACAGATGGTGAAAGCGGGTCCCCGGCTGAGGCCAGCGTGGATCGAAACGCCGGATCTGCGAGTTGCCCACCACGAAGACCTCGTACTGGCTCGGGTCCGCCAGTACCGAAAAGATGCTCCGAGCAGGGGCGTCTACCAGGATCCAGTCGTCGGCCATCTCAAGCGTCCAACACGGTCCGGCTGATGGAATCGATCATCCGCCGCGGGACGACACGTGAGCCCATCGCGAGGAGGTGCCCATCGAAGCCCACTGTGTAGGACGCGCGCGGCTTCCCACTCACCAACGCCCGGCCGACGGCCTTGGCCACTGTGTCTGGGCTGCGCATCCAGCGGCGCAGCGAGTCGATGATCCACATGGCCCGTTCGTAGGAGGCGCGCTGACTCGAGCCGCGATACCTCCTCTGGAGATCGAGGTGGGTCCGGTCCCAGATCGGCGTGTCGATGGTGGAAGGGTCCACTGATATCACGTGGATGTGGGAACCGCTCAATTCGTTTCGCAGCACCTCTGTGAGGCCGGCGAGAGCGTGTTTGCAGGCCAGATACCAACCGAGCATCGGCACCCCGCTTCCGACCGCTACCGAGCCGACGTTGACTATCCGTCCCGATCCTCTCCGCCGCATCGATGGCAGAGCGGCCAGGGCGACAGCGGCAGGAGCAACGACCATGGCCTCCAACTGTATCCGGACATCTGCGAGCGGCACGTCCTCGATGGCGCCGGCGTTCGGATAGCTGGCGTTGTTGACTACCGCCCACAGGTCGAGGCTGGGGATGAGCTGGCGGTAGCTGGACTCATCGGCGAGGTCGAAGACGGTGGTTGAGACACTGACCCCCGCCCGGTTCGCCTCCGATCTCAGCACATCCGCCCCGTCGTCGCTCCGAGCGGCTCCGATCACCTGGAACCCGAGGCGGGCGAGTTCGAGAGACGTGGCGAGGCCGATTCCCGAGGATGCTCCGGTCACCAGCACCCGTCGGCGGGCGAAGTCGTTGTTCAGCATCTCCCGGGCGTACCCGTCCCGGGTTGGCGCAAACCCTGCCACAACTGGGCGTTTGAAGGCTGGTTCGGGTGGCTAACAGCGCGTCAGTGGTCGACCAAGGAGAGAGGCAATGACCGCGACTGGTAGAGAGACGACGGCGACGATGTCTCGCACCTCGCTGCAGAAGGCGGCGATGGCGGTGGGCATCGTCTTCTTGCTGGTCGGAATCGCCGGGTTCATACCTGGGATCACGACCGACTACGACCAAATGACGTTCGCGGGGCCGGATTCGGGCGCGATGCTGTTCGGCATCTTCCAGGTGTCGATACTGCACAACATCGTCCACCTGCTCTTCGCCGCTTGGGGTTTGGGTGCCGCACGCAGCTTCTCCGGGTCCCGGGTATTCCTGATCGGCGGTGGAATCATCTATGGCCTGTTGTGGATCTACGGACTGGTGATCGACAAGGACGCGACCGCCAACTTCGTACCCCTCAACTCGGCAGACGATTGGCTCCACTTCGTTCTGGCTCTCGGCATGATCGGTCTAGGAGTCGCGTTGGGCAGTGCCAACCGGCGCCCGGGCGTCCGTACCACGAGCGAACCGTATGGTGTCTGAGGTCCAGACTGCCGAGACGGCACCTCGGGTGGCCTGGCTCGACCAGGCCACCCGAGGACTGGAGCACAACCCTGACCTGGACCCGCTCACCCGGGCTGTCGGCGGCGCTGCGCGTCCCTTCAACGAGGACGGGGTGGCAGGTCTCCTGAGAGGCGAATGGCTGGGTCATGCGCTCCACCCGCTCCTGACAGACCTCCCGCTGGGCTGCTGGACGGCCTCGATCATCCTCGATTTCATGCCCGGCGGGGCCAGGGCCAGTCGGCGCCTGATCGGTGTCGGGTTGGCGGCGGTGCCCTTGACGGCAGCCGCCGGTCTCGCTGAGTGGGACACATTGGAAGACCAGCGTGTGAAACGGGTGGCGGCGGTCCATGCCATCGGCAACACCGTGGCTGCCCTGGCCTTCGGAAGGTCCTGGATGCGGAGACGCGGAGGCCGCAAGCTGGGTGGAATGGGATGGAGCCTGCTCGGCGGGTCGATCGCACTGGCGACCGGCTACCTGGGCGGGCATCTGTCCTTCGCCCGTCGGGCCGGTACCGGGGCCCGGGGGATCCCGGCGGAAGCCGCCACCCCGAGACCGATCCCCACGTCCGTCTAGCCCACTCGAACGAAGAGAGAGCCCGGTCGGGGATCCGGCCGGGCTCTCTCTATCGATTCGGTTGTCGGCGCCTCAGGTCACCTCGTCCCGGTCGACCTCACCCCGCCAGGCGCCAGTCTCGCTGCTGCGGTCCTCGATGAACTCCTTGAAGCGCTCCAGGTCGCCTTGCACTCGACGGTCCACCGCCCCCAGCTTGTCCCCTACCTGCTCGGCCACACCCTCGGGCTCGAACATCATCTGCAGGGTGACCCTGGTCTGGTGGTCGTTGAGAGGGTGAAACGTCACCACCCCTCCCTGATCGACACCCGATCGACTAGTCCAGGCGATGCGCTGGTCGGGGCTCTGCTCGGTGATCTCGGCCTCGAACTCGCGCTCCACGCCGGCGATGTCCACGTGCCAACGGAGATGGCGGTCGTCGAGCTGATCGACCCGCTCCACGCCCTCCATGAAGCGTGGGAACTCTTCGAATTGTGTCCATTGGTTGTAGACGGTGCGGACGTCCTTGTCGACATCGATCGTCTTCATGACTTCGCCCATGGGCTTCACCTCCAAGGTGATTCGCGTGGGCGGTGGGTACCCCTTCGGAGGTGTGGGTAAACCACCGTACAAGAGTTTCGGGGTCCGCCAGAGGAGTAGGTCGGCGTCGAGACAGGAGGGGACCACATGAGAGGGAACCGAACACCGATCACGACGAGATCCGGCGGTGGGCCGAGGAGCGCGATGCTGTCCCATCGGTAGTCAGGGACATCCACGACGAGGAAGGCTCGGGAATCCTGCGCTTCGACATGCCGGGATGCGATGCCGGGGAGTACCTCGAGGAGGTCACCTGGGACGAGTTCTTCGAGTTCTTCGAGACCGTCGACTGGCGCTGGTGTACCAGTACGGATCCGAGAGGGAGAGCAGAGCTACTTCAATCGGTTCGTCTCGCGCCAACTCGCTATCAGGCCACCACGCTTCTGGCCCTGACATCGTGCAGGAGATCCAGATAGGCGGCCGCCACCCGCGTCCAAGCGAACGACTGGCCCCGACTCTGCGCCATGCCTGCGGCCTCCGTATAGGCAGCGTCGTCCGTGAGGAGTTCGGTGATGGCCGCGGCCATCGCCTTCGGGTCCCGATCCACCACCCGGCCGCAGTCGGGTGCCAGTTCGGTGGCATGTGGGAAGGCAGTGGCGATGACCGGCCTTCCGATGGCGATGGCATCGGTGAGTACACCCGAGCACACCTGTTCGTCGTTGTCGTAGGGGATCACCACCGCGGCAGCCGAGGCTGCCATCGATGCCAGTTCGAAATCGTCCACGTAGCGGTCGATGAAACGGACCTGATCCTGAACACCGAGGTCAGCCGCAAGGTCCTCGAGGGACCGCCGATACGCCTGTCCGGATCGCGCCAACACCTTGGGATGGGTCTGGCCCACGATGTCGTAGGTGACGGGCGGCTCGAGTCGAACACGAGCAAGGGCATGGAGAGCTCGTTCGATACCCTTGCCGGGTCCCAGCAACCCCCAGGTGATGAGACGTCGGCGGGGGGTAGGAGGGGGCGCGGTCGGGCTCCAGACCGATCCGTGAGGGATGACCGACACCACGGCAGGATCCACATCGTGGGCAGCCAACAACTGGCTTCTGGCTACCTTGCTCATGACGATCAGGTGCCCCCGTCGTCCCAGCTCCTCGACGATCTGGCGTTGACGGTGAGTGGGGTGGGGGCGGACCGTGTGGAGGACCGACACGAGCGGAACTTCGATCCGGTCGGCGAGGTCCAAGACCGCTATGCCATCATCAGGGCCGTAGAGACCGAACTCGTGCTGGATCACCACGGCGTCGGTGTCGTTCACCGCCCGCGCCACATGTCTGGCGGCCATGGCGGAACTCGGGTCGAACATGACTTCGACTCGAGGATCGGCATCGAATGCATCTGCCGTAGTGGCGATGCGGGCGATTCGGATCCGGGCCTTGGGCGCGATCCTGCGCCACGCCTCACACAATGAAGAGGAAAACCGTCCGATCCCGCACTTGGTCGGCGGGTAGGTGGTTACCATCGCCACCGATATCGGACGCAAGTCAACAGGTCTTCTCACAGGACTGGTCGTCAAAAGCGGCTCCTGGGCTCAGTTGGGACGTGCCAGCTGGCAGTACCCCTGGGTCGCGGTTTCAAACCCGTCCAGCTACCTTCCATTTTAGTTTGGTTCCGCGCCAGTCGGGTACCGCCGATGAGCATGCGGAATCGATGGAATCTCGGTCAGTCTGAGACATCGGCGCCCCTCGCCGGCACGCTCCTGGGCGTCCTGACGGGGAGTGTGCTGGTGGTCATCGGAGTCGCATCAGCCCCCGGTCCGGTGATCGTCCTCGGGGCCGCTCTGGTCGGATTCGCCGGAGTCGCCACCAGCGCCGCCCGGCGCCCGGTCACTCGCCGCGGCCGTCACCAACGTCCCATCCGGTGGTCTGCCACGGTCGCTCGCTCCTTTCGGAGCCGCGACGCATGACCGACGGCTATCCGCCCAACCCGGCTCCCGAACTGGTCGCTCGGGGAGCAGATCTGGAGGAGTTGGCCGAAGCCGCCGACGCCTGCCGGTCCTGTCACCTGTACCAGGACGCGACGCAGGCAGTGTTCGGCGAAGGGCCCGGGTCGACCACCTACCTGATGGTGGGCGAACAGCCCGGGGATCAGGAGGACCGGCGAGGGAAACCGTTCGTGGGACCGGCCGGCCGGGTGCTCGACGACGCTCTGCACGAAGCAGGCATCGATCGCGACGCGACCTACGTGACGAACGTCGTCAAGCACTTCAAGTGGAAGCCGGGACCCGACTCGAAGCCACGTCTGCACGCCAAGCCGAATCGCACCGAGATCACCGCCTGTCGACCGTGGCTGGACGCCGAGATAGAGCGAGTCGACCCGGCGGTGATCGTGTGTCTGGGCGCCACCGCCGCCCAGAGTGTGATCGGACCCAGTGTCCGAGTCACCCGCGATCATGGAGTTCCCTTCGAGTTCGACGG
>DATGPZ010000190.1:0-2309 GCA_035304485.1 Acidimicrobiia bacterium
CAGGGCTTGCCGCTTCTCTTCGAGGTCTTCGCTGCTCTTGATCGGCAGGAACCGGGATTCGGGGCCGTTGCGGGGCACCCGCACGAACCGCATGTCGAGATGCGAGGCGACTTCGTTGATCAGCCGCTCGAACTGGATGGCCGTACCACCGTCGACCTTCTTCTCGACGATGAAGTAGGTCCAATCCATGTCGAGGTCCGCCAAGGCCTGCGCGTCGAAATGGAAGGTATTCGTGTTGAAGACCCGCACCTGGCTCGGATCGAACCAGGCGGGAATCCTGAACTCCTCCAGGATCAGCGGCCGACCGTCCAGCCGGGCCGGAATCCCGCCCTTGTCGGAGCCCTCCTTGTCCACCACCTCGGCCGTCACGGCGGCATCCGATTCCATGTGGATGGCCAGCAATGCCGGATCGAGGGTGGCGCCCAGGTTGTCGAGGTTGGCGGTCGTGATGTAGCGCCCTCCATTTTCGATGAAGCGGTCGAGGAGCCCGCTCCGCTCGAGGGCGTCCGGCAGGTCCCCGTGCCCCGGAGCATGCTCACTCGGGGCACCGGTCTCGTCGAAGTAGAGCCCGCCCGCTGGATCGAGACGCAGCGAGAGCATCTGCGGAAACGTGGCGATGTGGTAGCCGTCCAGAGCGTCACCCAGGGCTTCGACCACCGGCGCCTCGGTCGGTTGTGAAGTCATCAGCCACAAAGGGATCCGCCGACCGACCTTCTCCTCGAGCCGGCGGTGGGCGGCGAGGCGCAGATCGAGAAACGTTCTTCCCTCGACTGCCTCGACCAAGGCTTTGACCACACCACCCATGCGGGTGGCCATTCCGCCTGCCAAGACGACCAGAGCCGCCTCACCCGCAGCCAGCGCTGCCTCTCCTCGCTCCAGCAGACGCCGATACTCGTCACTGTCGCGGGGAGGCAGATCGACGACGTCCTCAGGGGCGGGAGGCTCGATCTCTCCCCGGACCAGATTGTCGTGGGGAGATCGGAGCCGTTCAGCCTGAGCGAGGAACCAGTCGGGGTCGAATCCGTACTCGTGCAGGCGTCGGCGGGTCTCCTCCGGCAGGTCCGCCAGTTGCTGAGCAAGGTCGGGCATTGCGAACCGAGGCTAGCCGTGGCCGCGAGCCTCAATTGCCGGTGACGGTTCGCTCCTCTCCGGCCAGCAGACGACGGATGTTTCCACGATGACGCCAAATGACGAGCAGAAAGATGACTCCCAGAACGACGGCGGCCGGGCCCTCCACCCCTCGCCAGATGGCCAACGGGACCGCTGCGACCGAGAGCCCTAGGGATCCGAGAGCGGAGATCCGAGTGATCCCGACGATGGCTCCCCAGACGACACCCATCACGAGAGCAGCCAGGGGCACGGTGAGTGCGACCACGCCGACCGCCGTCGCCACCCCCTTGCCGCCCTTGAATCGATGGAAGATCGGATAACAGTGGCCTACCACCGCGGCCAGTCCGGCAGCGAACGCCCACACACCGATGGGGTCCCCTCCGGCCACCATGCCCATCCCTGCCGCCAGGACACCCTTCATCATGTCGCCAACGAGCACGGCGATGGCCGGGCCCCGGCCGAGGGTGCGGAGGACATTGGCGGTACCCGGGTTGCCGCTTCCCACCTGATGGATGTCGACTCCGTGCATTCGGGCCACCACCACCGCGAAGTCGATGCTTCCGATCAGATAAGCGGCCACGAGTGCGAGGGGAACAGCCACGGATTCGGTCACGGGCCCGTCAGTCTAGGAATCCCCGGGAATGGGATCTGGCAACGGAAGGTTTACAATGCCGTCGACCCGTCCACCGGATAGATACTCGAACATGCCTACCTACGAATACCTGTGCCAGGACTGCGGAGATCGGCTGGAAGTGTTCCAGAAGTTCTCCGAGAAGCCGCTGCGTACCCACGACGACTGCGGTGGGGCACTTCAGAAGGTGTTCCATCCCAGCGGCATCGTCTTCAAGGGTTCGGGCTACTACATCACCGATTCCCGCAACGGCGGCAAGGCCAGCTCGTCCTCTTCGAGTTCCAACGGATCCTCCAACGGATCCAAGGACACGAAGTCGAGCGACTCCAAGACCAAAGACACCGCGGCCGCCGCAGACTGAGCCTCGACCCCCTTCCATAGGAAGGGGCCGTCCCATACGTTGGAGTCGTGCTGTGGCTCGAACGTCCACCCGTGCTCAGATGGCTGGCGGCCGCCGTTCTGGTGTCGATCGCGCTGTGGTCGGAGCTGTCACCTCCGCCTACCACTGTCATCTCCGTGCTGGTCGAAGACGTTCCCGTTGGCACCCAGCTCCAAGCACACCACGTCG
>DATGPZ010000191.1:0-10945 GCA_035304485.1 Acidimicrobiia bacterium
GCGCTCCCGGGAGGACTCGAACCTCCGCACCTGGTTCCGGAGACCAGTGCTCTATCCCCTGAGCTACGGGAGCGGGTGAGAGAGCCCAGTGTACCGGTGGGCGGTTCGGGCACCGAACGGGGCTGACTAGCGTTCCGATCCCATGCGCGTTGGAATCGGAATCCTCGGCGGCGGCGTGGTCGGCGGCAGCCTGGCCCACAAACTGCTCGACGACCACGACACGATCGAAGCCCGAACGGGCCTCGATCTCCAGTTGGTCCGGGTGGCGGTCCGCGACCTCACCAAGTCGCGCCTGTTCCCGGCCGACTATTCCACCGACCGTCCCGAGGACGTGGTCGACGATCCCGACGTCGGCTTGGTAGTGGAGCTGATGGGTGGGCTCGAGCCCGCCGGCACCCTGGTGCGACGGGCCCTCGACGCCGGAAAGCCCGTGGTGACGGCCAACAAGCAGCTCGTGGCGGCGGAAGGCCCCGAGTTGTTCGCCCGAGCCGCTGCCAACGGAGTCTCGTTCCTCTTCGAAGCGGCGGTCGGAGGAGGCATTCCGCTGATTCGGCCTCTGTCGGAGTCGCTCGCCGCCGAACGCATCACCTCGGTGCTGGGCATCGTCAACGGCACCACCAACTTCATCCTGAGCGAGATGACCGAACGCGGCCTGCCCTACGAGGAGGCACTCAGCGAGGCCCAGCGTCTGGGCTACGCCGAAGCCGACCCCACGGCCGACGTGTCGGGGGCGGACGCGGCCGCCAAGGCTCTGATCCTGGCCGGGATCGCCTTCGGTGTATGGGTCGATCTGGATGGGGTCCACTCGGAGGGAATCGAGGCGATCCAGCCGGTCGACATCGAGCATGCTCGCCGCCTCGGCTATCGCGTGAAGCTCCTGGCAATCGCCGACGCCACGGATGCGGGGATCGGAGTCCGAGTGCATCCGGCCCTGGTTCCCGAGCACCATCCATTGGCTGCCGTCCGCGGAGCCCAGAACGCGGTCTTCGTAACCGGTCCCGATCTCGGCGAAGTGCTGTTCTCAGGCCCAGGCGCAGGTGGTGACCCGACCGCCACGGCAGTGCTGGGAGACGTGGTCACGGCCGCCCGGGAACTGCTCGCCGATTCGCCCGTCGCTCCTCGTGTCCGAATCGCGCCGGGAGATGTGGCCGACTTCGGCCAGGTCGACACCAGCCAGTACGTGCGACTCGAGGTGGAAGACGCTCCGGGCGTCCTGGCGGCGATCTCCAGCGCCTTCGGGAGCGCAGGGGTGTCCATCCGGTCGGTGTGGCAGGAAGGTCGGGGAGAAGATGCGACACTGATCCTCGTGACTCACGGCGCCCCCGAGTCGGCCCACGCCAAGGCACTCGCCTCTCTGGCCGAACTACCTCCGGTCACGCAGGTCGGTTCGGTCATTCGGGTGGTGGGCGAGCCCTCCTGATGCTCTACGAGTCCACCCGGGGCGGGGCGACCGATCGCACGTTCTCCGACGTTCTGATCGAAGGCCTCGCTCCCGATGGCGGCCTCTACCTACCCACCGATCTTCCCACCGCACCCAAGACCGCTACCGACTATGCGGAGATGGCGGCCCGGATGACCACACCCTTCGTGGCGCCCGACCCGCTGGCGGACGAGATGGAGGAGATCTGTGCACGGGTCTACAGCGGCTTCCGCCATCCGGAGGTCGCACCACTGCGACCGCTCGGCAACCGACGGTCGCTCCTCGAGTTGTTCTGGGGTCCGACGCTGTCGTTCAAGGACTACGCCTTGCAGATGGTCGGAGCGCTCTTCGACCGGGTCCTGGCCCGCAAGGGCGAGCGATTGCTGATCCTGGGGGCGACGAGCGGCGACACCGGCTCGGCTGCGATCGAGGCATGCCGGGGACGGGAGGGGATCGACATCGTGATCCTCTACCCCGACGGTGCCGTCTCCGAGGTGCAGCGCCGGCAGATGACGACCGTGCCGGATGACAACGTGCACGCCGTCGCCGTGGACGGGACCTTCGACGACTGCCAGCGACTCGTGAAGCAGGGATTCGGGACCCTTCGTGATCGATTCCCGCTCGGCGCCATCAATTCGATCAACTGGGCCCGCGTCATGGCCCAAACCGCCTACTACGCCCACGCCGTCGCCCGGCTCGGCGAACCGGCCCACTTCGTGGTTCCCACCGGCAACTTCGGCAACGTCTACGCCGGTCATGTAGCCCGCCAGATGGGCGTGCCTATCGAATCGCTCACTGTTGCCAACAACGCCAACCACGGACTCGCCGACCTCGTCCACTCCGGCCGTCTCTCGGTCACGGAGGTGGTGCCGACGTTGGCGCCGGCGATGGACATCCAGGTCCCGTCGAACCTCGAGCGATACCTCTACGAGGCGATGGACCGCGATCCGGACCGGATCCGAGCACTCCAGGAAAGGCTGGTATCGGAGGGATCAGTCGAACTCGATTCGAGCACGTTGGAGCGCCTCCAGGCCGATTTCGAGGCCGGCTTCCGGACCGACGAGCAGGTGACCGCCACTATTCGCCGGGTCTACGAAGACCACGAGGTCGTGCTCGACCCCCACACCGCCATCGCCTGGTCCGTCGCCGAAGAGTTGCCTGCCGACGCACCCGTCGTCGTCGTGTCCACGGCCCACCCGGCGAAGTTCCCCGATGCGGTGGCCGAGGCGACAGCCAAGACCCCGCCTCTACCCGCCGATCTCCAGCATCTCCTCACCGACGACGAGAGGATCGAGCGGATTCCGGCCGACATCGACGCCCTCGAAGGGTTGCTCGGCCGAATCTCCGATTGACCTGGTCGCAAGAACGCGAAAAGCCGTAGACTCGTGGTATGCCTCGTTCTATCTGGAAGGGTGCCATCAGCTTCGGCTTGATCTCGATTCCGGTGGCGATGTACACGGCCACCGAGAACCGCAGCCCGAGCTTCAAGCAACTCCGCAAGGGAGACAACTCGCCGATCCGATACAAGCGGGTCGCCGAGGCAGACGGCGAAGAGGTGCCGTGGGACGACATCGTCAAAGGCTACGAGTTCGAGAAGGGCCGCTACGTCGTGTTCACCGACGAGGAACTGGAAGCCGCCCACCCCGGTAGCTCCAAGCTCGTCGACGTGATCCAGTTCGTGGACGAGTCCGAGATCGATCCGATCATGTACCAGAAGTCCTACTACTTGGCGCCGGACCAGACCGGCCTCAAGGCGTACCGGATCTTCCAGAAGGCGATCGAAGAGAAGGGCGTGGTCGCGATCGCCAAGGTGACGATTCGGGAGAAGCAGCACCTCGCCACCCTCCGGAGCAAGGACGGCGTCCTCGTCATGGAGACCATGCACTGGCCCGACGAGATCCGCGCCGCCGAGTTCGAAGAGCTCGAAGGTGATGTCGAGGTCAGGGACGAAGAGGTCCAGATGGCCGAGGCGTTGATCGAGAACCTGACTCGGCCGTTCGAGGCCGAGGCCTACGTCGACACGACCCGCCAGGCGATCGAGGAAGCGGCCGCCAAGAAGGTCGCCGGTGAAGAGATCGTCGCTCCGGAGGCACCCGAGCCCACCAAGGTCGTGGACCTGCTCGAGGCCCTCAAGGCGTCGGTCGAAGCGACCAAGGAGCAGAAGTCGGCTTGATCAGGCCGGGCCTTCCTCGTCCCATAGAGGTGGCTCTGACCCCACTTCCAAGCCCTTGAAGACGGGTGCGCGGAGCTTGTGATCGCGCGTCCATTCCTTGTACTCGACCTCGACCACGATGAGCGGCTCCACCCAACGGGCACCACGCGGGATCATGTCCACGTTCACGAAGGGAGGCTCGGGTCGCTCGATCGTGCGGAGGGCCTCGTTCACCTCCCTCAGGGTCTTGTCGTCGAATCCGGACCCGACGGCCCCGACCCAGCGGAGCTCGTCACCGTCCCACAGACCGACCAGGAGTGAACCGAAGGTCGAGCGACGACCACCGTCGCCCGGCACCCAGCCTCCGACCACCCCCCGCATCCGGCGCCGAGCGCTGACCTTGCGCCAGTCGGGAGACCGGCGCCCCGGCAGGTAGAGACTCCCGGCGCGCTTGGCCACGATGCCCTCCAGCCCACGTGACACCACCGCCTCATAGAGGGCGACCCCTGCTCCCCGGGTCGGCGCGTCGACCACCACACCCTTCGGCATCGCCAGTTCCTGCAGGTAGGAGCGTCGCTCCTCGATCGGACGCCGGGTCAGATCCCCGTCGGGACCGTAGAGGACGTCGAAGACGACGTAGATGGTGGGCTTGCCGGCTTGGAGGAGAGAGAAGTCGGGTCGTCCGTCGTCGTCGAAAGCGACGATCTCACCGTCGAACACCCAGCCTGGGGGTAGATCGAGGGCGGTGATCTCCGGGAATCGCTCGGCGAGATCCAGGCCGCGTCGGCTGCGAAGACGGTTGCCACCTTCCTCCCGGTGGGCGATGCACCGGTAGCCGTCCCATTTGATCTCGAACCACCAGTCGACGTCGTCGAATGCTGCCGGCCAGGCAGTGGCCAGCATGGGACGGAGATTTCCGAACGGGTCGGTCAGGGGGTCACGCCCCCAGTTCCTGACGGGTGAGCCGGTTCACGAGGGCACCGTCCAGGTCGTCGCGTGTCTTCATCAAGGCGCCCACGACCTTGCCGACGGCCTTGGGGTCGCCTGCCACCCGCATGTCCTCGATCGTCTGCCTGACGAGTTTCAGCGTCTCCTCTTCGGAGAGCTTGGCGGGCAGCCATCGCGACAGGTATTCGACCTCGAAGGCGAGCTTGTCGGCCATCTCCGCCCCTCGCTCTCCCATCTCGCGGTACTCGTCCCGTGCCTTCGCCATCCGCTTGATGTAGGCGGCGATGACGAGCTGATAGACCTCGTCGGTCGCCTCACCCACACCGGCCTGGCTGGTGACGGTGCTCACCTCGGTCTGGACCTGGCGGATCACGTCGCGCCGACGCTTGTCGCCCGACTTCATGGCGTCGCGTAACTCGGCGGAGAACTGCTCGCGAATGCTGACTTTTTCGTCTGTTGTCATCTGGTCACTCCCGCAGGACTGAACTCAAGGATCGAGGATCGTCGGAAATGATCGCTGCCACACCCATTCCAGCCAACTCACGGGCTCTCTGCACATCGTTCACCGTCCATACCGCTACCCGAACCCCGGCGGTTTCCCCGGATTCCACCAGATCCTCTCGCACGGTGCTCTCGTGGGCGAACACGGCCACGTGACCGATCGACGCGGCATGGGAGATGGCGTCTTCCAGCGATCCGTCCTGGCCCAGGACGAGTCCGGTGGCCACAGCCGTCGACTGCGCCACCCGGTCGACATCCGGCCAGTAGAACGAAGTGAGGATGTCACCCCGGCGGAGACGGGAGGCGGCCATGAGCGCCACACGCCCATCGGGGTCGAACCCTGGCTCCCAAGGCAGATTCTTCACTTCGACATCGAGCCGACCCGGGATCGAGATCACGTCCTCGAGTTGGATGGGACGGCGATCGTCGGGCAGGCGCATCAGGTCGTCCCATGACGTCTCAGCGATCACGTGCCCGTCGATCTCGTGGTCGTGGTTGAGCACCAACCGCCCGTCTGCCGTCATGCGGACATCGATCTCGACCGCCCCTTCGATGGACAAACCCGCCATGACTCCTGCCAGGCTGTTGTCGCGGTGACGCGCCGGGTCGCCTCGGTGTCCGACGACGATGGGGCGAGGCCCATCGAAGAAGCCTCCAACCGTTGCGAAGGGCATCGAACGAGGGTAGCTTTCAGGCGTCTCGCGCCCGATCATCAGCAGCCCACCGCGATACAGCCAGCCATGTTCTCCACCGCACCACCGACCGATGGGCGGGCCACCGGTTGGCAGGACCTAGCCGCCTGCCGCCAGGTCGACCCCGCTCTCTTCTTCCCCAACGGTTCGACCGGCGCTGCCGTCGACCAGATCCGACGCGCCTGCTCCATCTGCGAACGATGCGAGGTTCGGAGCCAGTGCCTCGAGTACGCCCTGGAGTGGAACCTCCAGGCGGGTGTGTGGGGTGGCGTGCCGGAAGAGGAACGGAAGCGGCTGCGCCGCGGCTGGCTGGCCGACCGCCGACGTCGCTGATCAGGGGGCGAAACCCACCCGTCGATCGCCTTCTTCGGGATCGATCTCCACGAACGCGATCCTCTCGATCGGAACCCCCACCGACCGCTTCTTGAGGTCCGTGAACCAGTAGACCTCCTGCTCCGATCGGAACGCCTGCTCCACTCGATTCCGGAACTCATCGGCGTCCCCGACCTCGATTTCGATCACCTTGCTGCTTTCGGCGATACCGATTCTGGCTTTCACGTCTGACTCCTCTGGCAATGGGCTCTCATCGTAGGGCGGGCCATACCCCTTCCATCCGGGCGGGCTGGAAGCTAGCTTCGCCTCCATGCGCAGGGTGTGGACAGTGGCAGTATGGCTGGCCGGCTACTCGGCGGCGCTCTACCTGCTGCACGCACTCTCGCAGCTGCCATGGCTGCGGGTCGAATGGAGCGATCCGGTCGGATGGCTGGCCGAAACAGAAACCGAGGTCGTGATCGCGGCAGCCGCCTGGCTCGCCGCCGCCGTCCTCTTGGGATGGGTCAGTCTCTCCACGGTCGCCTATTCGCTGGCACGCCTGGCGGGATTCGCCCCCAACTCGGTGGACTGGCTGTCGATCGGCCCGTTGCGCAAGGCCGTCGACGCGCTGCTGGCCGGTTCGATGTTCCTCGGCACCATCTCGCCGGCCGCCGCGGCGGTGGACTCCACGCCGACGGGTTCCGCCGTGGCCGTCGACCCTCGATACATTCCGGTGCCGGCTGGAAGCAACGAAGCGGTGCGACCCGACCCAGTTCCGCATGCACCGGCGGTCATCGACCGGGTGGTGGCGCCGGGCGAACATCTCTGGGGGCTGGCCGAAGAGACGCTCGAAGCTCATCTGGGCCGGCCCCCGACCGAGGCCGAGATCGTCCCCTACTGGCGGAAAGTGGTGGCGTCGAACCGGGATCGGATCCGGTCGGGCGACCCGGACTTGATCTTTCCCGGTGAGGTGATCGTGCTCCCTCCCCTGGAGATCAGCTCAGAAAGCTGAACCTCACCCGACGGTGCGGGTTGTCGCGGTTGGTGTCGACGAGCACGATCGATTGCCAGGTCCCCAGTGCCGGCTGTCCATCCACGACCGGAACGGTCAAGCTGGGTGAGATGAAGGCCGGCAGTACGTGGTCACGTCCATGACCGGGTGACCCATGAGCGTGTCTCCACCGCCCGTCGGCGGGGAGCAGGTCGTCGATCGCCGCCATCAGGTCGTCGTCCGAGCCCGCTCCCACCTCGATCACCGCCACCCCGGCCGTGGCGTGAGGGACGAAAACCGACAAGAGGCCGTCGCCCCGGCCGCGGCAGAACTCGGCCGCATGGGAGGTCAGGTCGAAAACACCCTCGCGGGAACCCGTCGTCAGCTCGATGACCACGGTGTCGAACATCAGGCGTTGTCGCCGAGGAATATCTCCGAAACGGAGCTGTCCATGAAGATCGCCTGCAACGCCTCGGCCACGATCGGGGCGATCGAGAGGACCTTCACCGTCTCCAGGCCGGTCACGTCCTCGGACACTGGCAACGTGTTGGTGACGATAACCTCGTCGATCGGGGCGTTCTTGATCCTGTCGAGGGCAGGCCCCGAGAAGATCGCATGGGTGGCGGCGATCCTGACCGAGGTGGCACCCATGTCGCGCACCATCTCGGCGGCATTGGCCACGGTGCCGGCAGTGTCGATCATGTCGTCGACGATCACGGCGTGCTTGCCGGCCACGTCCCCGGAGATGTCGAGGGCAGCGCTCACGTTGTGACGCTCCGCCTCCCGTCGCTTGTACACGAAGGCCACCGAGGCATCGAGGCGCCGGGCGTACTTCTCGGCTCGCTTCACCCCACCCGCGTCAGGCGAGATGATCGCCGTCGGGCCCGAGATCCGCTCTCGCAGGTAGTCGGTGATGATCGGAAGCGCGGTCAGATGGTCGAACGGTTTGGTGATGAAACCCTGCAACTGGCCGCTGTGCAGATCCACCGACACCAGCCGGTCGGCACCGGCCGTCATGAACAGATCCCCCATCAACCGAGCGGAAATCGGTTCTCGCGGCAGCACCTTCTTGTCCTGGCGGGAGTAGCCGTAGAAAGGCATCACGGCTGTGATCCGGCGAGCAGACGCTCGACGCAGGGCGTCGATCGTGATGAGCTGCTCCATGATGTTGTCGTTGATCGGATCACAGTGGCTCTGGAGCACGAAGCAGTCGGCGCCTCGCACCGACTGGGCGGGACGCACGTAGAGCTCTCCGTTGGCGAAGGTCGAATGTTCCAGCTTCCCCAGCGGTGCGCCGAGC
This sequence comes from Acidimicrobiia bacterium, assembly GCA_035304485.1. Lineage (GTDB taxonomy): Bacteria > Actinomycetota > Acidimicrobiia > Spongiisociales > ZC4RG35 > ZC4RG17. The sequence goes on from DATGPZ010000191.1 coordinate 8,317, forward strand.
AGATCGGAGACCTCGACGGCTAGCTCGGGGTTGGCCCTCCCGGTGAAGAGCATCAACCGGCTGCGTGAGACTATGTCCATCAGCTGCCTTCTTCGGCGTCCTTCGCTCGTTGACGGGCGGCTCGCTTCTCAGCGTAGCCGGAGATGATCCGCTGCTCCGAACGCTCTACGGCCAGTGCTCCCGGCGGCACGTCGCTGGTCACGACCGATCCGGCGCCGGTAACTGCGCCGTCACCGAGCTCGACGGGGGCCACCAGCATGGTGTCCGAACCGACGAAAGCGCCCTCTCCGATTACGGTGCGGTGCTTCTCATAACCGTCGTAGTTGCAGGTGATGGAGCCGGCGCCGATGTTCGCCCTCGGCCCGATCACCGCGTCCCCCATGTAGGACAGGTGGGGAACCTTGGCCTTCTCCCCCACCTCGGTGTTCTTCATCTCCACGAACGTGCCCGCCTTCGAGCCGGCTCGGAGGACCGTGCCGGGCCTGAGGGAAGCGTACGGACCGACCGTGACGGAGTCACCGACCTCCGCTCCCCGCAACACCGAGTAACTGACCGTGGCGTTGGCGCCGATGACGGAATCGACCACGTACGTATCAGGCCCGACGGTGGCGCCCTCCGCAACGGTCGTGGAACCCTCCAGGTGGGTGCCGGGGTACAGGCGGGCGCCCGCCGCCACCGAGACCGTTGCCTCCACGTAGGTCCGGTCCGGGTCCAGCATCCACACCCCGTCTCGCATGAGCGCCTGGTTGATACGGGCGCGCAGGTCCGCCTCGACCACGGCGAGGTCGGCATGAGAGTTGACGCCCAGAACCTCCGCCGGATCCATCGCCCGGACCTCCACCTGCTCGCCGGCCCGGACGAGGTCGGCGATGACGTCGGTCAGATACAGTTCGCCCTGGGAGTTGTCGTCTGACAGCCCGGCCACGGCCTCGGCCAGCCGACCGGCTGCAAAGGCGTAGATGCCTACGTTGCGTTCCGTGATGGCCAGTTGGTCGGCGTCACAGTCACGCTCCTCCACGATGGCTACGACCCGACCGTCGGTGTCACGGACGATGCGACCGAACCCGGCCGGTCCCGGATCCACGGTGGTGATCACAGCCGCCGTGTCGGAGTGTCGTGCGGCCAGAGCTCGATAGGTCTCGGCGGTCACCAGCGGCATGTCGCCGTAGGCGACCACGATCGTGTCGTCCGGGTCGATCTCGCCCAGGGCTCGCAGCGCCACCTGGACGGCATGACCCGTCCCGTTTTGGGGCTCCTGAACGACCGTCTCGTGATGATCAGGCAGCGACGCCTCCACCTGGTCGGCGCGATGGCCCACCACCACCATGGTGCGGTCGGGATCCGCCGCCTCGACGGCTTGCAGGACCCAGCTCAACAGCGTCCGGCCCGCCGCCCGATGGAGCACCTTGGGCTCCTCGGATCGCATACGCGTTCCCTTTCCGGCGGCGAGAACTACGGCATGCACGGACACATCGGAACCTTTGATCGGGGACTTCGCTGGGGGGGCAGGACTCGAACCCGCTCTGACGGGACCAAAACCCGTAGTGCTGCCAATTACACCACCCCCCAAAATCTCTGACGGGAAACATCCCGACGCAGGGCGGCCGCACGGAGTCTAGTGAGCAGGAACCGCAAGGTCAGTGGGCTCCCGACGTTCATTCGGACCGCCGGGCGACGCCCCTGGGCCGAAGGTCGGTGGCGACCGCCGTTCGGGCATCGACGACGGCGTCGAGCGCGTCCTCGGCCTCGTCGCGATCGAGGAAGAAGGCAAAGCACGATGGTCCGGACCCCGACATGAGCACCGGCCGCTCCCACCGTGCGCAGAGATCATCGATCCAGTCACCCAGTTCGGGACGCAACGACAGCGCCGCAGGGGTGAGGTCGTTGCGGATCTCCCCATAGGGCCGAAGCGATGGCGGCAACGCCCTACCGGACAGCTCGTCGCCGACCGGCTCCCCCAGCTCATCCCATCGTCGGTAGACCTCAGGCGTGGACAATTCGAACTGGGGCACCGCCAGCGCCAGAGCGAATCCATCCAGGGGTGGTGCCGACTCGACCTTCTCACCGTAGCCCTCCAGCACCATCGTCCCGCCTACGAGGAACAACGGCACGTCGGAGCCGACTCCGACTGCTGCCTCTCGGACCACGGCGGTGTCGAGCTTCAGCATCTCGCCGACGGCGGCCAGCGTGGCGGCGGCGTTCGAGGAGCCTCCTCCCAGCCCGGCCGCCACCGGGATCCGCTTTCGCAGTTCGATCCGAAGGGGTGGACGGGAGGTCAGCCCCAGCGCCGACACCGCCTTCCACACCAGGTTCTCACCGCCTTCCGGGAGTGCCGCACCCTCCACCCAGAGGACGTCCTCGTCTCCCTCGCCGACGCTCAGATCGTCGGCCAGGTCTACGGTCTGGACGAGTGAGTGGAGTGGATGCTTGCCGGACCTGTCGAGGCTACCCACCCGGAGATCCAGGTTGACCTTCGCCGGTGCCTCCCATTCAGCCATCAGAGACCTCCTTCGCCAGAGCCAGGAACTCGGCCGCGCTCAAGGTCTCGGGGCGGCTCTCTCCCGAAACCCCGGCCGCGGCGAATGCATCTTCGGTCACCACTCCTTCTAGCGAGCGGCGCAACATCTTG